>CAYUUC010000066.1:0-6343 GCA_964447635.1 uncultured Spirochaetia bacterium | reverse complement strand
TATGGAGAACCAACTCAATGAGAAGAGGTCTGAGATCGACCGATTGAACAATGAAAATGATGTTAATGATGCTGATAACTATGATGAAAACGAAACTGAAGATAATCCCGACCAGTATTGATTTTATATATAATCGTTTTTAAAAATAACCATAATCTATCATATAAATTTCATATTTTATAAATATAAATAACAACCGATGAGTATACTCATATTTTGTGAAAGGTATTATACACTGTTTTAATTAGCTTAGTTATTATTAATGACTCAATTAAAAAATAAAAAATATTATATAATTATATTAATATTATCCACAGTATTTACCATTTTATTATCATAATCTATTAAAGGTATATAATTAAAATGATGATTAGAAATATAGATGTTTAGAAATTATTTATTTTTTTACTTACTATTTAGATAATAATTGTTCCCTGAGGGGCTCAAGACTGGAAGGTCGTTCATCGAAGGATGATTAAAATGTTATTTCGTTAGCGCTTAATGACTATCTATAAGAAATCTTTTGCTTAATTCAACAACAATTCCCTGAACATAGTCAATTAATATATATGAAATGTATGTTGACTATTCTCTAAAAGAATATTAGAATATTTATATAAATATATGATAAAATGGATTTTATTAATGAATGATAATTTAGATAATATTGACAGCTTGAAAATTCAATTACAAAAAATAAATGAAGAGAACAAATACCTAAAAGATGAATTAGAAGATATGAAAATCATTAATGAAAACACTTTAGAACACAGCAGTACCCTTGAGAATGAACTCATTGACAATAACCTTAAAATGGAAATCCTACAGAAAAAAATGAAGAAATATTTATCCCCTCAATTATATGAAGCTCTAATCGGTGGAAAAGCCGATGCTACACTTATTCATAAAAGGAAGAAGCTAACCATCTTTTTTTCAGATATTGTTGGATTTGCAGATATTACGGATTCCATAGAACCTGAACTACTATCCGATATCCTTAACAATTACCTCGATTCAATGTCAAATATAGCCATTAAATGGGGAGGAACGATTGATAAATTCATCGGGGATGCTGTGATGGTGTTTTTCGGAGACCCAGAATTTATAGATGATGAAACCCATGCTCAAAACTGTGTAAGAATGGCTATAGAAATGCAGAATGAGATTAAACGTTTAAAAGAAAATTGGAAGCATAAGGGTATCGATAGGGATTTCCAAATCAGAATAGGAATTAATACAGGCTTCTGTACAGTCGGGAACTTTGGTTCTGAAAATAGAATGGACTATACAATAATAGGAGGTCAGGTTAATCTTGCTTCTCGTTTGGAGACTGTTTGTAAACCCGATTCAATATATATATCCCATTCTACATATAATTTAGTCAAGGATATAGTCAATGTAAAATATGTTGGTAAAGTGAAGGTAAAAGGTATTCATAATGCTGTTGATGTGTATGAAGTACTTCAGATTAAAAACCAAGAAGAATTTGTAGAACCGAAAAAAACATCAGATATGATAAACATAACCAAAGACGGATTCATTTTAAACACAATTAAATATAATAGCAATTTAAATAACTCAGAAGATAAAGAAAGGATAATTAATAGCCTTAAGAAAGCATTGGAAATTATAGAATATAAAGATAATACTAATATATAGCATATATAGACTTATTAGGAGGAAGACTTTGTTTATTGGTGATTTTGAAAACTCTTTAAAAAAACCGGAATTATTTAAGATCGTATTAAACTTTCTGGTGGATGATTTTAAGAAAGATTGGAGAAGGTGTAATTTAGTATCAAATTATATTGCTGAGTATAGTGGAACCAATTTTAAACATGAAGATCAAATAGAAAATCTAATCTCAACCATATCTAATGAAATGATTGAATCACTCTTTCCATTATCTAAAGACAATACAAACATTAGAATCTCGTTTAAAAATCTTAAAGATGATATGATGTTCGAAATTGAAAATGTAATAAAAGAAGATAATATGGAATTATACAAAAACATATTAGAAAATATAAACAATGGTAATGTAGATTCTCAATATATTGAATGTTTGAATAACTCATATAGTGAAGAAAATAATATAAGATTGAGTTTTTTAATGATTGCTAATGATTACGATGGAAAAATAAGTTCTAAAATAGATAATGATAATGTTGTAACCAAAGTACTTATTGGAAAAGAGGAGATAACTAAATGACAAAAATAGGAGAAAGGTATAGAATAGAATATGATAATCTTGAACAACAAATAAACTTTGAAGGAACTTTAAGGATATATAACATAAGAGAAAAAGAAGAAATCAAAAGATTCTTAATACAGATTTATAACGAAAGCAACGGAACTTTGAAATTAAACTTCAGAAAGCTAAGATATGTTAATGCAGTTTCTTTGAAAATCATAGCGGAATTCTTGAAATTCTGTAAGGATAAAGGGAAACTAAAGATTAAGTTCATCGGTTCAAATGTCATAACATGGGAAATTAAGACACTACCTAATCTGGTAAAGATTTGGGAGGATATTGATTATGAAATTTATGATGAAAACTTTTATGAAAGCCAAAACATCATAGAAGATGATGAGTTTATACCTCTTCTAAAAAACCAATCAAGGCTTATCTGGGCTATCGAAAAGGATATTCTTATTAAACACGGTTTCAAGAAAGGGATGAAGGTTGCAGATATTTGTTGCGGAGTTGGTGATATTTCACTTCTTATAGCAAGAGAGCTTGAACCTGCATCAATAATAGGAATTGATCACTCTGTACCATCAATTGAACATGCAAGAAAGTTACAGGAAGACCTTGGAGTTAGAAACGCAGAATTCCACCTGGGAGATGCAACAGCATTGATGATAGAAGATAATACATATGATTATGTAATTAGCAGATTAAGCATACAAATCTTTTCTAAACCAGAACTGATACTCAAAGAACTCTATCGAATAACCAAACCTGGAGGAAGGATTTATCTCTTAGGAGAAGATTACGATATGATTGTAGGTTATCCAAATAATAAAGAGATATTAAAAGTATATGATAAAGCAGGAATGTATGGGACGCAGATGGGTATGGACTTATACAATGGGAAGAAATTATATACTATTCTTAACGACATGAAATTAACCAATATCAAGATTGACCCTATCATTGTGGATACAAACAATTCAAGAAGAGAGCTTTTTGCTGAGATGGTGAGAAGCTGGAGGAAATTCTCTGTTTTTTCTATCGGTAATAGTCTTGGTATTGATGAAGAGGAAAAAGAAAGGTTATTAAGAGGTTATGATGCACATTTAAACACAATTAACCATCCTCATGGATATACAACTTGGACTTTGATAGCTGGTTCAGGGGAAAAATCATTATAGGAGTATAATATGAATATAAGCTTTAAAGCAAAACTTATCATTTTTGCTATGTTGTTGATCCTTATTCCATCAGTTATTTTGGTGTCTTTTTTTATAATTAATTTCACATCAATAACTTCATTTTCACTCGAACAAAACAAACAAAGTATAACCGAATCGACAGAAGAATATCTAACGAATTTTGTAGATGAGGAAGCATCTCTTATCTACAAAGAGCTAGAAGGTGCTATCAACAATCTTTCATCTATAGGAAGGTCTGCCCAGTTGATAATAGACAATTACAATCAGTTAGCTAATCTTGAAGATATTTACCAAATTGGTTTATTCAATACAGAACTTATCCAATATGGGGAAGCATTAACCAATCCATCGGATGATACAAAAGCTAATGTTCTAGTCCCTCCAGAGTTGACAGATGAAGAGAAAGCCCTAGAATGGGTTAAAGTCTCTTCTATTCTTAATTTAATGCTAGAAAGTACTTTTGAATCCAATATAAATAATTCATTTCTCTATTTTGTAGGTGATAAGGACAATCCAATTACAAGAGCGTATCCAAATATTGGTTTAGCTTCTGTTCTGGATAGTCAGGATATACTTGATTTTCAGTTTTGGAGAGAGGGAGAGCGCGGTTTCTTTGCTGAAAATGTCCAATATTGGGAAATGTTCTTCAAAGATAACGACTTTCGTGAAAGCGTAATGGGGAAAGTCGGTTCTCGAGTAACTGTAGAACCTCCATATGAGGATGCTGCCGGGCAGGGCACCACAATAACGATGTTTTATCCTCTCTGGGATAAAGATGAAAACGATTTCGCAGGAGTAATGGGGCTTGATATCACACTTAATAACATCATACAAAATATATTGTCTGTTGAGATAGCTAAAACCGGATATGCTTTTTTAATGAATGGTAGAGGTGAGATTATAGCAATGCCTCAACAGGGTTTCGATACTTTAATGGTTGACCTTGAAGAAATTAAGATAGGGGGTCTCTCTTACTACAGGGGAAATATCGCTTCTTCTTCGGACTCTTCGGTTCAGAATGTATATCAAGATATCCTATCCAATGAAAGAGGTTATACAACAATCACATTGGATAATGGAGAAAGAACTATCATGTCATATTCCACAATGGAAGCAATAAACGACAAAACATATAATCCTGATAGATGGAAAGTTGTTACTGTTGTTCCGGAGCGTGAAATCCTCAGTAGATTGATAGAGACCGATAAAGAGATAAGGGAAAACAGCAGTAATTTAATATATATATCTATCATCTTTGTTATTATTCTTATTATCATTGTTGCTCTATTCAGTATATGGTTTTCTACTAGATTTACAAGAAATATTAATAATCTTGCATCTGTAGCTGAAAAAATATCAAAGAAAGATTATAATGTACCGGATGTTAAAATAACCCAAAAAGATGAGATTGGCGAATTAGGTAAAGCATTTAATGTAATGAAGAAAGAAATTAAGGATTACACCGAAAATCTAGAAAATATGGTTACTGAAAGGACAGAGGAATTAAGGATAGTTAACGAGGGATTATCAGATGCTCTTGAAGAAATCAAAGTCCTTAATCATAGGCTGAGAGATGAAAACATCAGATTAGGAGCAGAGCTTGATATTGCAAGAAAGCTACAGCTAATGGTTTTACCAACTGAACAAGAGATAAAATCAATACCAGACCTTGAGATAGCTTCAGTTATGAAACCTGCAGATGAAGTTGGTGGAGATTATTTCGATATATTTAGAAAAAATGGATCCGTTCTTTTTGGGATAGGGGATGTAACAGGACATGGACTTGCTTCTGGGGTAATCATGCTTATGACTCAGACTGCGGTACAAGCACTTTCTCAATCTGGTATAACTGATATGAAGCAAGTTATGAACACATTAAACCATGTTTTATATAAGAATATAGAAAGGATACAGGAAGAGAAAAACCTTACCCTGTCGTTGATTGACTACAAAGAAAAGCAATACACAATTGTAGGACAGCATGAATCTATTATTATATGTAGAAAAGATGGTTTTATTGAGGTTAAAGATACAATCGACCTTGGTTTATATGTAGGACTTGAGCCGGATATTTCCGCATTTGTTAACGAGATAAAGATTAAGCTAGATGCAGGAGATATAATGGTTCTATTTACAGATGGAATAACAGAAGCGATAAACGAGACTAAAGAAGAATTTGGTATGGATAGATTATGTAAACTTATTCAAAAATATCATAAATCTTCTTCCAAAGAGTTGTTGAAAAATGTTCTTGATAATTTATATAACTATATAGGTAATGCAAGGATTTATGATGATATATCAATGGTTGTGATAAAGCAAAAATAAATATATATGAGGGATATATTTGTGGAAAATGAAAAACATGAGACATTAGTTTTTGGTAATTATGATGAAAACCCATCTCAAGAAGGTGTAATAAGTAATTGCTCAGTGATACTTAGTTCTGATGAATTAATTAAAAATTGGAAAAAGTGTAGTTTAACATCAGATTTTTTTGCCAATTTTTACGGATTATATTTTCCAGAAGAAGTATCACCGGAAAATCCTATAAGTAGAAATGATATAAAAAATAGTATTTCCTTTATTCTCAATGAACTTATAGAAAATGCGGCTAAGTATTCTAATACAGATGAAAAAACCGTTATATTTCGAATGTGGTATTTAAAAGATTATTTTATAGTTAATATAGAGAATTATATATCCGAAGATAGTATCAATAATTTTATTAAGATTATTAAGGAGATCCTTTCAGGAGATACAGAAGAATTGTATATTCAGAAACTTGAACTAAATGCTGAAACAGACTCTGAGGGTTCTGGAATGGGCTATCTCACATTGATGAATGATTATGGTGTAAAGTTCGGGTATAGATTTGAAAGATTAAATAAAAGTAGTTTCTATAAATCAATTATTCAAGCACATATTAATTTTGAGGGAGATA
>CAYUUC010000065.1:0-15003 GCA_964447635.1 uncultured Spirochaetia bacterium | reverse complement strand
TACTCATTCAGATAAGAAATCACATAAGCAAAAAATGTACCGCTCAGTTATGAAATAAGACGTTAAAAAACCGCCTTCTTTTTGAGTATCGGCGGTTTTCTTATTTGATTAGCGAGGGAGGGATTTGAACCCACGACACTCCGGATATGAGCCGAATGCTCTAACCACCTGAGCTACCTCGCCATATAGATAAAGACGGAAGAGAGTCCGTCATATGGTTATGACGGAAGAGAGTCCGTCATATGGTTATGACGGAAGAGAGTCCGTCGTATGGTTATGACGGAAGATAGCCCGTCATAGGATTAGCAGGGGTAGGATTTGAACCTACGATCTACGGGTTATGAGCCCGTCGAGATACCACTTCTCCACCCTGCGTCGCTTTGTGTGTTAATTAATATAATCAAGATTTTAATTAAGTCAAGATTTTATGTTAACTTTTTCTGAAAATAATTGTCTTATTCTAGTACGAATCTAATTAACATAGAAATCTTTTAATAAATATAACACTTTAAGTTCCCTTTTTATTATAAAAATATGAATTTTTCACTAATTATTTTCTTTGATAGTAATTTTGACTAAATTGTTAATATACTAATGTGGTTTCAAAATTGGATTATTATTGGGACAGATTAGTTTTATTCCTTTTTATAAAGGGATTTTGAGGATTAAGTTTAGCAGGGTGTTTATTTAAGGAGAATTTGAAATGGTAGACTACACAAAAGAAAAAAAGAACGATCATACAATTTATAAAATAAAGGGAGAATTCGTAATCGGTCAGATAGGTGATATCCTAGAAGACTATACAGATGAGATAAAGAGCAACCAGAGCAAATTTATCTTCGACTTTACCAATGTCGAGCTTCTGGATTCATCAGGATTAGGGACAATACTCATGGGAGCAACCCAGGTTATGAACGCTAACGAAAAGATAAAGATTTGCCTGGATGTAAATAACACTGCGGTTAAAGATTTATTCAGCATTGTCAAACTGGATACCATTATGGATTATTACCCAAGTATAAATGATGCTCTGGAAGGTAAGAATAATATCAAGATTTAACTTCTAACATATTAGAATTGACTCTCTTTTGAAACATAGAGATATCTAAAGCTTTGATAAGCTCTTTGGTTTGTAAAGGCTTAGCCAAGAAATTTGCCGGTTTTAACTCCATTGCTTTCTTTATGGTTACCTGGTCCGAATTCCCCGTCATAAATATTATACTAGCATTGCTGAATTTTGATATTATTTCCGCAGCCTCTACTCCATCCATAACTCCCGCAAGCTGAATGTCCATAAGTATTATGTCTATATCCTCGCTTCTGGCTCGCTGTATAGCTTCTTCTCCGGAAAATACCGGAAATATTGCTTCATATCCATAAGCACTAAGCTGATACTTAATATCCTCAGCGATTATGTATTGATCTTCTACTATTAATACTCTAGGTGATCTATGCATTATTGCCCCCCATTAATATATTCAGGAAAAATTTAATCATCAATATTCGTGCCAATTAACATAATCATAATCTAAATTTATTCGATTGTTAGGATAGAAATGTATGAAAAATATTGACTCTTTTAATGAATTAATGTATCAATATTATAAATGTTGGAATTTAAGACAGAGGATGTCTTACTTTAATACAAAATATTTTTGAAAAGACTATCTTGCATTAATAGAATAGACCCCCCGACGGTTAGCATAAAGACCCGCCGGGTGTTATATATTAGAATGGATTAAACTAACGATTAGACTTGATTATCTCGATAGCCCTTTCTCTTACCCTATCTACACCGTTTATGATGGAATCCTTGGTGTGCCATACGAACTCGTCTACAAAGTCTGATCGCCTTATCAGTAATTCATAATGGCTGAATAGATATTCCTGAAGCAATTCGTTCTTCTCGTCTCCATACTCCATATCCTTTATCTCTTTCAGTGATGGTCCATCGTAATCCGGGGCTTCTTTTACATAAGCTCCTACCTGTGATGATATGTATTGGAAGACTATATCCTCGCCCAGGTCATACTCCCTCGGTGCTACACCGGTGAACGAGCCGTTGTTATGGCTACCGATGATGGTGAACTGAGGGAACCTGTCGAAGAAAGCGATAAGGAAGTCGCATGCTGAGATACAGTCCGGGCCTGTTAACACAACGATAGGCTTATCGTAGCTTTCATCATCAGCAATAAGCGGTGACTCGTTAGGCGTTAAAGGCATATCCAGTGCAAGGATGTGAGGATTCGATGTGTCCTTACCCAGCATAGAGAATACATCGATGTCTTCATCTGCATCGATTAGCTTGGATAGTCCCTTATAGAATACTTCATTCCTGCCACCGGTATTGAATCTGAGGTCGATGATGAGTCCATCGGTATCCAGTAACTGAGATACGGCGGAACTAAACGCTTCCGATATCTCTGTTTTGTATGGGTCCCATAAAGCAGGGTCATCGAACTCATCAAAGCTTGATGGACACTCGGTTAAGTATATATAACCAATGTTCTCATCGGGTAGGATGCCACTGGTTAAAACATCGCCTTCGTCTACCCAGATGCTAATCTCCGGCGTCTTAACTCCGGGAGCATCTCCCACATACTCTATACATGGATGGTAATCGACCCATGAGAAGGGGATAAACTCAACAGGGTATGTCTCAACCTCTCCTGTATCGTATCTAAGGATGTTTATCTTCTCGAAGAGGTTGACATTGGTCATACCGCTTCTAAGAAGGTTATAGCGGATAGCGCCGTCTGATGATGCGGGTGAACCGTTAATCGGGATATTAGCTTCCAGTAAGTAGGGTAGCCATTCATCCCATGATACCCCGTTGAAACCGACAATCTCATCACCAATACGCAGGTCGTATGGGTTCTCCTCGGGAGTGATGATTTCCTTGACCACCAGCTTCTCTTCTTCTGTTACTGTGTAGCAAGCACCAATACGGCTAAATACACTGGTTGATATCATCGGTACATTCTGGCGGAATGGTGTCAAATTATTACCACCACTAAGCCTTTGGGTAGAGATATTGGTGTGTCCTTCCTTCAGGACATATCCCATCCATGTAAGTAGTCTGGCAAAGTCGCCGTAGTTATCCATGAATTCGATATCATAATAGCCGTTCTCACCAACTTCATCCCAATCCAGCCCATCAGGGTTCTCTTCTGATTTGATTATGTCGTGAAAGCCGGGGAAATTGCTTCTGATGAATCCCCATATAGATTGGAAACCCTTTTGGAGGGTATCGTTATCTGCCGGCAATACTCCCCAATACACCTTATTGGTTGCTTCTAGGTTTTCGATTTTAGCCTGTATCATTGCTTCCTTCTCTGCTTCGTCTGTAATCAAACCGTCAGGAACAGGGTATTCGAAGGGAACGAACTCCCCGGTTCTATATGCGACATCCGTCTGACACATAATGATAAGTGACAGAGAAAGAATGGTTAATATTGATAGAACAATCAGATTTCTTAATCTCATAAATATAGTCTCCTAAAGTATTTATATAGAAAAGATTTACCATTATCCATATCCAGCATTGGTTCAATGTTTACCTGAATAGTATATAATGGGAAAAGTTTTCTTTATATCCTTTCTTCATTGATTATCTCAAAAAGCGTTTATACATAAGCATAAGCGATTTGAATACCTTAGAATATAATAAATAAAAATATGAATAAAAATTAATTATGATGGTTTTTATGAATGACAATCATCGAAAGATGCTTTCAGGTATGTAATAATAGATGAGTAAAATAAACCCATTATTTGGAATCCTCAGACCCTTCCTTAAGTGCTTTTATGTTGCTGATTAGACCTATACCAAGGAACAGGAGCGGACTAACCGTCGCATTAAATAGTGTCAGGTCAGTCATTCCATATACAAAGTATCCCGCATACGATGCCAACAAACCCAGTGAAGCTAGACGGGCATAGAACCGATAACGGTGGCTGAATATCACCCGCAACAGCAACACAACACATATGATATCAATCAATATCAGAAGAACCAAAGCGGGTATACCCATCGAATACGCTGTCTCCAGGTAGTTGTTGTGGCTATGGTAAGCCTTGGTGCAAGAGTTATACTCCAGCTCAAAGGTATATGGACCATGACCGATGAGGGGTCGATCCTCTATCTTTTTCATCGAGGTCTCATAGATAGCAAACCGGCAATCACCTTCATAGGTGTCTCTGTATACGAAGATGGAGTGTATCTTGTCCGCGGTTTTCGGGAAGTATGCCACCACCCCCATATACAATACACCAAGGATAAGGATGAAGCTACCCAGCATAACCAAACCATGCTTCCGCTTAAACGCTATGATATAGATGACGATATACACTAATATGCCAACCACTCCGGCAATGATAGCCCCGCGAGTCTTGGATAGGACGATGCTTGCGAAGACCAGCCCTGCCGATAAGAAGGACACGATATATGGAAGATACTTCCTTCCCCGTATCTTCTCTATGTAAGCCGGCATGGTTGTAAGTAAAAGCATCGATATAATAGCCACCGAGGAGAACTGTGATGGGGTGTTCACCGTCCCAGAAGGTCTCTTAACACCGCTTAAGCTCTGGTAGAAGACGAAGGCAAATTGTATCACCGAACCAAGCCATAAACCGTAAACCAGCCATTTAAGCTCCCTTCGGTGAATATGTATTGCAACTACTCCCACCGGGAACATCAATACATTGATGAACAGCTTATAAGCGAAGATGTAATCCATATTGGGACTTACAGACAATATGGTTGAGGTAATGAATATCACCGAGTAAACCAGGAACAAATAGCCGATTGCATTCTTCTTGAATAAATCCCTATGCTTAATGATAAGTGGAATATACAAAACGAAGATGACCGACTTCAGTATGTCAATCAAAGTAATCGAGCTAATCAGAGAAACCCCGAATATGAAAAATATAAAAGGTAGTGCTTTTCTTAATAATGCTGAATATTTATCCAATCTGTTTTGTGGTATATTATTTGGTGACACATATAACTCCATTCATGATAATCCGCAAATAATAATCTCATTAAATTTCATTATACCATCGTTTTTAAATTTCCCAACAATCTTATACTCATTTGCTTATGAAATTGTATTCATAAAACCTATAAAATATATCTCAAAATACGATTTAAGAAATGGTTCCGCTTCAGAATAAATTGCATTTAAGTATTAGATATTTTTCATAGGATTTAATCTATTCAATCCTACATTAAAATAAGAGGTGGTTAAAATTTCGTTATTAAATAATAAATAATCAATGAATCTTTATTTTATTGCAGACTCTCCTCAAGCTTCCTGGCAAAGTTAAGAACCTTACCTTCCTCAAAGTAGCTAGCCATAATCTGCACCCCGATAGGAAGACCGTCAGCATCCGTCCCATAAGGCATGGATAGAGCGGGTATACCGGCAAGATTAGCCGGGACAGTGTAAACATCATTCATATACATCGCTAATGGATCATCAGCCATCGCACCCAGCTTGAATGCAGTAGAGCTTGTCGTGGGGGAAACGATGACATCAATCTTATCGAAGGCTTTCTGGAAGTCCTGCCGGATGAGCGTCCTCACCTGCTGTGCCTTCTTATAGTAAGCCTCATAATAGCCGGCAGACAAAGCATAAGCCCCTAATAGGATACGCCTCTTTACCTCAGCGGAGAAGCCTCCACCTCTGGTCTTCTTGTACATATCGGTTATGTCCTCGCCTTTTCTCCTGAAACCATACCTGACCCCATCATACCGGGCAAGGTTTGAACTCGCTTCGGCAGTGTTAATGAGATAATAGGCAGGAATACCATACTCGGTATGGGGAAGACTTATGTCCACAATCTCGCAACCCATCTGTTCGTAAGCTTTCAAAGCTTTCTTAACCGCTTGGTCTACATCCGGGCTGTTTCGCTTGGTGAAGAACTCCTTGGGTACACCGACCTTCTTGCCTTGTATATCGTTATTGATGGTCTTAAGGTAGTTTGGCACCTGTCTCTTGACACTGGTAGAGTCCTTCTTATCGTAACCGGCAATCACTCTTAAAGAGACGGCACAATCCTCTATATTTGCGGTAATCGGTCCTATCTGGTCGAATGAGGAGGCGAAAGCGACCAAACCGTATCGGGAGACCCTACCATATGTCGGCTTCATGCCAACCACACCGCAGAAAGCAGCCGGCAATCTTATCGAACCACCCGTATCCGATCCTAACGCCATGGTCACGAAGTCTGCCCCTACTACAGACGCACTCCCTCCGCTACTTCCGCCGGAAGTATGTTCCCGGTTATACGGGTTGCGGGTTACGCCGAAGTATGAAGTCTCGTTACTGCTCCCCATAGCGAATTCGTCCATGTTGGTCTTGCCAATGATGATTGCCCCAGCTCGTATTAACTCTTTCGTTACATAAGCATCGTATATTGAGGTATGGTTTTCCAGCATACGTGAACCACAGGTAGTGGGATTATCTTTTAGGTTTATCAGGTCTTTGATGGCGATAGGTATGCCCAGGAATGGCTTGGATTCGGGTGCTTTGTTGGAGAACATCTCCTTGTCTGCTTCTTTAGACTGGAATAGGGCATAGTCTTTGAGAACTGAGATGAATCCGTTGAGTTTGTCGTCTCGCTTATTATCCTCTTCTATCTTGGTTAAAGCTTCCCTAACCAGTTCTTCAGAACTGGTCTCTTTTTCATCCAGCATGGTTCTGAGTTTCTTCATCGTATATCTATCCATGAGAGTATACCTCCGATACATCATTGCCAAAAGTACAACTAACAATATAAGATAATAAAACCATATATAAAAATTTAGATAGCACATTACAGACTCATTTTGGTTATGGGATAGAAATTAATAAAGAACCAAAAAGCCTTCTTACCAAATTTTAAGGGTTCGGTTCAACTTCAGAATAAATAGTATTTGAGCATTACACCTCTATGTTTTTAGATTTGGTATACCACTGAACAATTCAAAAATATAAATAAATAAGTATAGTATAAAAAATTATCAAATCTATATTGATAACCTAGTATTTTTATTACTTTCAAAAATAAGTTGTTCGATTACTTTTCAGATATACCTAAAATATAGTATATCTTGATTTTAAATATAAAAATTAGAATGGGGGTTATCAGTATGGAAGAAAACAAAGACAATGTCAACAATGTTAAAGTGAGAGACCAATGGGGGACGAAGATAGGCTTCGTCCTGGCTACAGCAGGTTCAGCTATCGGTCTCGGAAACATATGGAAATTCCCTTATGTTGCGGGTATTCATGGTGGTGGTGCTTTTGTCATCACTTATCTTATCGCCATTATCTTAATCGGTATCTCGGTAATGATTGGCGAGATGGTTATCGGTAGAAGCGGACAGCGAAACGCCGTCGGTGCTATCCAGAGGCTTACATCCAAAAAGAGCGGGTGGCAGTTACTCGGTTTCATGGGTATACTCGCAGCTTTCATCATACTTAGCTATTACTCGGTTATCGCCGGTTGGATAATGAACTATGTCGGATTATCGATTGGCGGTGAAATCACCTATGATACAAATTTAACTCTATTTCAGAATATAGAAGGTATTCAGGGTGTTTTGGATACTTTACTGGGTAACGGCGGTCTACAGGTCATACTGCACTTTGCCTTCATGATTATAACGGTGGTGGTGGTTATGTTCGGTATCAAGAAGGGTATAGAGAAAGTAGCGAATATCCTCATGCCTTTACTGTTCGTAATCCTGATAGGGTTATTCATCTATGTATTCACCCTACCAGGCAATCCGAGGGCATGGAGCTTCCTCTTTAACCTTGACTTCAGCACCTTAACGCCGACCGGTCTACTGGAGGGTCTCAGTCATGCCTTCTTCACCCTGTCTTTAGGTATGGCTATCGTCATAACCTATGGTTCATATCTTAAGCGGGATGCGAGTCTGGTCAAGTCTTCATTCATCATCGCTGGATTGGATACAGTAATCGCATTGCTTGCCGGCGTGGTTATATTCAGTGTTGTATTCTCATTCGGATTAGACCCTGGAGAAGGACCTGCACTCATCTTCGCTACTCTCCCGTCTCTGTTCGCCCAGCTACCAGCCGGTACAATCATCTCCACGATATTCTTCGTCCTGGTATTCGTGGCGGCAATAACCTCGGCGATATCTATATTAGAAGCAGTAGTAGCCTTCTTCGTAGACCAGTTCAATGCGAATCGAAAGACTGCAACCATCCTGGTCGGAGTTGCTGCTTTTCTGGTTGGTCTGCTAAGTGCCTTAGGCTACAATGAGTTGTCCAGTGTTGTAATTCCTACAGAATGGATATTCGGAGAAGATGTTCAATTCCTTGACCTATTCGATAAGATAGCGACGAACATACTCTTGCCGTTGGGTGGCTTCTTCGTAGCTGTATTCGTCGGATGGAGGATGAATAAGGAGACCTTCGACAACGAGTTCAAGAAAGGTGAATATGCTATCAAGTCTGTGGTTAGGGTCATATTGAAGTTCATCGCTCCAGTACTAATCCTAATCGTATTCCTATACGGACTTAACTTTACCGGTCCATTGTTTGAAGCAATAGGCATCAGCGAGGGCGAGAAGGCTAAACCTGCCGAAATCAACATCAGCGTAAAAGGCATCGAAGATGAAGAAGAAGTATGGTATATGCTTTTCGGTAACGATGATATGCACAATGAAGAAACCGGTGAATACTATATAACAGACAATGTGATAAAATTCTCAGTAATAGGAGTCAAAAAAGTAGACAATCCATATAAAATGACAATGCCAGCAGGTATCTATGATATGGCTATCGTAAAGATGGACGACTACGGCACACCAACGCTTGATGAAGATGTAACACCGGTGGATAATGCCTTTGCTGAAGATTATGTTATCAAAGAAGACACCAAGCATGTTATATCGGTTACTTCATCTGATGGGTATTACACGATCGAGATAAGAGAAGGAGAAGACATCCCGCAAGAGAAGTAATACCAATAATTGATAATTATTGGTATTTAAAAACCAATTTCAAATATTAATATTATATTCAGTATTGATTTTTAGATAAACCTAATTTTATTTATTACCATAAATTAAATGAAATTGGTATAATAAACAAAGATTAAGACCCTGTCCGCCTCTATTAGCTGGACAGGGTTTATCATCATATAGGTTTATGGCTAGCAAAGACCGCCGGGATAAGGAAACACAAAAGAGTAAAGATAAAGACAACAAGCATGATTATAGACAATCCCTCCATCATCGTTCCCTGCGGATAGACTATCTGCATGACCACCCTCGACAACCATAATACAGATAAGATGAAAAGCTGAACCTTCATGGTGAAGGCGTCTTTCCATCGCTTTATCATATACAGCATCGTCTGTATACCGAAAAGGACAAGGCATAACGAGAAGAAGAAGTTTATCGCCTGAACCGCTAATGCCAATTCACCGGTCTCATCCTGTATATGTCCATACCAATCATAAACAGCGGGGATGGGGAAATGCCACACCCCAAAGCCAATGGTTATAATGCTTCCGATAAAAATCATTACTTTGAACACAATCTGTTTCTTCATATCATCTCCTTAATTCATTGTATAATTCAAAAAGATTAAATTAAGTATAAGAAAACCCTATTATCAATCACAACAAATTTTGTTATTCTTATATTTAAGGAATTGTTAAGAAATTTGTATATTTATATATTACAGAGAAAGGCAGGCTTATTATGGAAAAGAAGAAAGGATTAGGACTCAATTTCAAATTCATCATTGTGTTTGCTCCAATTGTGGCGATTGTAATAGGTGTGGTACTTGTTTTCCTTTTTTTAACTATTCACAACGGAATATACAATCTACAAAGACAGAACATGGTGCAAAGCAGTGACCAGCTCAAAGATGAGTTGGATACTATCATTGCCGATATCTCATCACTCGTTTATCTGAACTCAACAAGAAATGTCGTCCAGACAGAATTGACGAATCAGCGCTACGATAGAATGCAGGAGGTGTGCGAACGTCAACTAGAGCTTAATCCATACTTGGAAGCTGTTATGGCGGCTGATAGGAATGGAAAGCTCATCGCCCATACGGACGAAGGCTCAGTAGGATTGGACATAACAGTATTCCCTTTCTGGAAAGGAGTAAGGGAACAACGAGTCCATGTCGATAAAGTCCCCTATGAATCACCGGTAACAGGACACTCCGTCTTTGTCATCGCATCAGCTGTATATGATTATAAGGGTGACTTTGTGGGGCTTTTCGCCATGCCTGTTGACCTGAACTTAATAAGCAGGGAATTCCTTCAGGGTAAGACCTATGGTCAGGATGGATATCCGGTGGTCTTTGACAGGGAGGGGTTGGTTATTGCCCATCCTGATGAAACAATACTTTTAGATACACTCCCGGAGCTTGAGCATATATATACTTCGGGAATGGTGGAAGGATTCGAGTCTTATCAATTTAGAGGGGATAAGAAGTATATGGCTTTTCATACTGTGGAAAAAGTCGACTGGTATGTATCGGCAACCATCACGGAAGCTGACATGCTAGAGTTGTCCCGAAGGGTAATGATAATCGTTTTGATTGTAGGAGGAGTGGCTTTCGTAATACTATTGGCAATCATCATCCTATCATTGAGATTCCTCGTGATTAAGCCGGTTAACCAGCTGTCTAATGTGGTTATCGATGTTTCCAAAGGTATAGTCAGCAATAGGAAAGTTCATACCAAATCTAAAGACGAAGTCGGCATACTCATAGAAAGGTTTAATGTGATGATAGACTTCTTCCAGGAAAGGAACGAACTGATGAGAGAGGTCGCCGGGGGTAACCTCACTGTGGAGGTGAAACTCGCCTCGGATGAAGATGAGGTGGGCAAAGCATTAGAGTATATGGTCGATTCACTGAACAGGGTAGTCAGTGAAATCAATGTATCCATAGAACAGATAAGCAACGGCTCTAACCAGATATCAGACTCCAGCCAGAACCTATCATCCGGTGCTACATCGCAGGCAAGCTCCATCGAAGAGATAACGGCATCCATCAACGAAATCACTACTCAAGTACAGCAGAATGTAGAAAATGCCCAGAAGGTGGACCAGCTCATCAATAAGGCTAAGGAAAACGCTGATATGGGTAATGATAAGATGGAAGAGCTTATCCAAGCTATCGAAGGTATAAACAAGTCCAGCGAAGACATAAGAGACATAGTCAAGGTTATAGACGATATCGCCTTCCAGACCAACCTGCTAGCCCTCAATGCTGACATAGAAGCGGCAAGGGTAGGTAAATACGGAAGGGGCTTCGCCGTCGTCGCCACTTCAGTGCGTAACCTCGCCAGTAAGAGTGCCGAATCGGTTAAGGAAACCACGAAGAATGTGGAAGAGATCATCAAGAAGATAGAGAGGGGGAATGACCTCGTCGAAAGCACATCAGCACAACTCAAGCAGATATCCAGAAGCACTGTGGAACTGACCAAGCTAACCATGGAAGTGTCCGACGCCAGTCAAGAACAGGCTAACGGCATCGAACAGATAAGCAACGGTTTGGCAAGCATCGAGGATGTAGTACAGAATAACAGTGCCAACGCCGAAGAGAACGCCGCCGCCAGTGAAGAACTCAACGCACAGGCGAATAAACTACAGGAATTGATGTCATTCTTCATAACAGATAAACAAGCCAAGTTCATCCAAAGCCCCCAAAGAGATACCAACAAAGGAACTGATATCACACCTTATGAAAAAAGAGAAGACCAGGAAGACGAAGATAACCAATAAGACTTTTCTATTATTTAAGTAATATTTTATGAATAAAAATTGTCTCACGATTGTATTATTATACATTAGATTTAAAAACATAGGGAGATTATCATGAGTATATTAAATACCAATAGTCTGGCTGATACAATAGATAATATCAATGATAGGTTATTCTATAATGAAACTATACCTGACAAGGAGAAAGAGGATGCGTCATTCTGGATAATAGAACAGCAGGGGGAAGAGGGGGCATATACCAAAAAAATGTTCGCTCCTACAGAAAGCGATTTCCAAAAAGGCATCCGACTATTCACCGGAGAAAAGATAACATCTGAAGCTGCGATTGCTCATATACTAGGCGAAGAAGCAATAAAAGCATTAATCCTAATGGGTATCGATAAACCCGAGATTAAAAAGGCAACAAAAGAAGCCGGCGAAAGCATGAAGGATATACTCAAGAAAAACGAACAGCAAGGATACAATACCGGTATGTTTTGTTGTGGGAAATGTTCCTTAGCTTATTGGAGAAACATCTTAGCTGGGGGTTTACCAAATTACCAGAATAAGCTGAAAGCAGGCTTAGACTTACTCAAATCGTATCGCAAAGATGACGGACAATGGCGAAGATTCCCATTCTACAACACAGTATTCACATTAAACGAAATAGACCTCCCGGAAGCCAAAGAAGAATTAACTTATGCGTCGATTAGGATGGATAGGTTACTAAAAAGACCGGCTAAAAACAAATACGACGAAAGAAAGAAAATCATCATCGAAAAAGCATTGGAAAGAGTTTCTTCATAAGGTTTGATAATAATTGTTTAATGATGATGTGGTGTTATATTTCATGTGTGCGGAGGTGATAAGATGAAGTTTAAGGTTCATTTCATAAACTGTAAGGATTATTGGGTAGCAGAAGCCAATAACGGAGCAATCAGTCAAGGATATACCCTTGAAGAATGCAAATCGAATATAATAGATGCTATTCGCTTACTGGAAGAAGATAAGAAAATAGCTTCCAAAGAGAATGAAATAATAGAAGAGTTTGACGATGAGATTGAGGTCGTCATTTGAAAAGAAAAGAGTTTATCAAATATCTAAACTCACACGGATGTCAAGTAGTAAAAGAAGGATCAAGCCATTCAATCGTAAAGAATCTAAATACAGGAAAGAAAACCACATTACCAAGACATAAAAACATTGAATATTTTACACTAATAAGTATATGCAAACAATTAGGTATTAAAAGACCTGAGCAAAAATGATTTTACATCATTATCATCATACGCATGGTTAATGCTTTGCTTATCGTGGTGTGCGGTGTTATATTTGATGTGTATGAGCGGAGGTGTTAAGATGAAACTGATAATTGAAATTGAAAATTTAGAAGAGTTAGAGAAAATTAAAGAAATTTTGGGCAGTAAGTACTTCGATAAAGTTCAAATTAAAAATAAATCAAAATCCACTCTACAAGAGATATTCAATAATTACAATATAGAACTGCCGAAAAATTATAAATTCATCAGAGACGAAGCAAATGAAAGATAAGTATTTCTTAGACAGCAACATTTTAATATACTTCATTAGTAAAGACCCTACCAAGAAACAAATAGCAGGAGATTTAATATTATCAGAAAAAACATTTGTCATTAGTTCACAAGTTATATTAGAATTTTCAAATGTTTGTATGAAAAAAGGATTATTACCTTTGAATGATATAATTATTTTATCTGATAAGTTTATTAATAGTTTTGATTTTATACTTATAAATAAAGATATTATAGATAAAATGTATTATATAATTAATAAACATAAATATTCAATATTCGATAGTCTTATAATATCTACGGCACTACAAAGTGACTGCCGAATTCTATACTCAGAAGATATGCATCATAACCAACTCATAGAAGATAATCTGAAGATTGTTAATCCTTTTGCTTAACTGCCAAACCGACGATTATTGCTTTAAGGTTTATCTTATGATTATATTTGATGTGTGTGCGGAGGTGATTTTTATGGAAACCAATATATCCCGCGAGGAACTTTACGAATTAATTAAACAAGCGGTAAGAGATGTGCTGAGAGAAGAAAACATCAAGTTAAAGCCGAACAGATTAGATGATGTAGAAACAGCTTCACAGGAAGAAATGGAAGACATCAACAAAACTTTTGGTAAACCGTTCAGATTACCAGAAACCTTTCTAAATCCTATCAAAGTTGACAATATAGAAAAGTTTGAAAGGGACAAACTTTATGACAGATAGAATCTTTATTGATACTAATATACTTGTTTACTCGTCTATAGATGATGGTAAATCAAATAAGCACGATATTGCTGTTGATTTATTGAAACATATCCAAACCAATGAAAATACAGTCCATATTAGCACTCAGGTAGTGTTAGAATGTTACAAAGCCCTGTTAAGATATAATATTCCGGATGCTGATATTAGAAAATTAATAGATAGTATCCTCTTAAAAGTAGAAACAAACATAATAAATATCTCAACCATAAAGCAATCCTGGAAATTAAGAGACAGGTATAAATTATCTTATTGGGATAGTTTAATCGTCTCATCCGCTTTGGAGTACGACTGCCGAATTCTATACTCAGAAGACATGCATCATAACCAACTCATAGAAGATAATCTGAAGATTGTTAATCCTTTTGCTTAACTGCCAAACCGACGATTATTGCTTTAAGGTTTATCTTATGATTATATTTGATGTGTGTGCGGAGGTGATAAGATGATAAACAGTTATACAGCAAGATACATCAAAACGGATTCCGGTTATATGGGGCAAATTGTAGACTGGACAGAAGTAATAACAGAAGGCGAAACCATAGAAGAGTGTCGGGAATTGCTTAAAGATGCTTTAAAGGAAATGATACAGGCATATAAAGAACAAAATAAAGAAATACCCTCAGGTAACAACTTGCTAGAACAGATATCTATTGAGGTATAAAATGTCTGTAAAAAGAGCTGAATTGGTAATATACTTTAAGAAAAACGGCTTTTATCTTTTAAGAGAAGGAAAAAGGCATCCCATATATACAAACGGAAAAAAGACTATCCCTATAAAAAGACACAAAACATTAGACAGGATTACAGCGAATGAAATTTGCAAACAGGCGGGATTAGAGAAGAAATTTTAATATTTATAGGTATTTTGCTTTATACTTATGTTTGTTTTGGTTTTGCCACATCATCATTGCATGGTTAATGCTTTGCTTATCGTGGTGTGCG
>CAYUUC010000064.1:0-15041 GCA_964447635.1 uncultured Spirochaetia bacterium | reverse complement strand
AGGGAATATTAAAAAGCTTTTCTTGTAAAATTATTCTCAAAGCGGCTAATAAAATATCAATGGTTGTTAGAGAATAAAGGAGAAAGATAAAAGCATATATTAACAAAAAAATGTATTTTTTTTGATGAACGATTTGCAATATTATATATTTAATAGATTATATTTTTTGGAAAAAGGATAAAGCAATGATAAGAAAAGTTAGAATCATCATAATAGGTTTATTAATTACGGTTTTGCTAGGTGTGGGGATTGTATCAACGCAGCAAAACGACGATGACGACGATTATATACCGATAGAGATTAGCCAGGAAGTCGATGATGCAGATGGAGACGGGCAGGAAGACTCCACCGATGAATTCGTCGACGAAGATGATGACGGAGTTGATGATAGAACAGGACTTACCGAAGAAGAAATCAAGGATTTGTTGGAAGATTTAGGCTATGAAACCATAGATAAACCTCCCAAACCAGGTGACTTCGTTTTCGGTGATGTACTACCCTTTGAGGATAGATTCAATGATGAATTAATGAAAGATTACGCTAAACGATATGAAAATCTAAAACCATCTGAACTGATTGAAATGATTAGATGGGGTGACCCATTAGTAATGAGATTTGTCCAATTTGATGTGTTGGATGATGCAGTGGATTGGCTTAGAGATAGGGGGAGCTTATACTTCCTTAATCCTGAGGAATACAAGTTTATCGATGATGTAATCGTCGCTCTTATGGAACTGGAGAGAAGCGAGATTAAATATCAAATACTAAAGGCTCTTGCTTCCGGTGTATATAACCTGGACCCAAGAGTTAGACTTGTTACATTTAAGCTATTGAGAAGAATTATCCCTGATACCGTTATGAAGATTCTCATTTATGATGCCGCTTTAAATGATGCTGAAAAAAGATTATACCAGACACTACTAAACAGAGAAGGATTGACCAGGCATGTCTTGATGGCGTTCAAAAGCGAGACTGTAGGAAGACCCGTTTCCATTAACCTTATACTCGATGAGGGAGACGGTGAAGTTCCGGTAGTAGACGATGAGGGAAATATCATCAAGTATGTTAGCCTGGGAAGCATGTATGTTATAAGGGACTTGAAAGGTCGAAGAGTAGCTGAATATGCTTATATTGAACTGGTTAAATTGGCTTCTTTCATTATCAGAAGAGAACTTATGGCTGATATGAAAACCAATCCAGAGATGATGAGAACCATCAAAGAAGAGTTGTTCTATGTCTTATCCAAGGCTATAGACGGTGAAGACTTCCACAAAATACCTACTTTCAGCGCTACGCCGGAATACATCAAAGCTTATACCATGGGTATGGATAATCCTAATGAATATGTCGCTCTAGAGAGCGGTAAAGCTTTAGTAAGAATAATGAGAAAGAGAAGTACACCTGATGAAGTTAGAATCAGTATATTCGATATCCTAAGGAATTCAAAATTCAAATACCTTATATTGAACCCAGAATTGCCAAAAGAAGCAAGACGAAGGGAAACTCAGGACTATTTCGAAGATATGTCCAGTAAAACAGGGGTGAATGTCTTCCTAAAGAAAAATGGTATGTTGCCTGACTCTAACTTTAAATGGAATGATAGATATGATTATAAGCGGGAAGAACTCATTAGAATCGGTAGGGATTACGGAATTATTGGTACTGATTGGATTTGGTACTCTATCGTACCGGAAGTCGATTGGCAAAGACCTATCCCATTCGATGAAGACCAATACGATGAAGGCATCATCGATAACCAGGGAGACTTCGAGGAACTGCTAGACGATACCGTTACCATTATCGTACCTGATGTCTCAGAAGGTGGGGACATAACAGGTGAAGGTCTTGGCGAAGGAAGCGAAGACTTAGATGATAGAGAGGGTATCGATGGTGATGAATCAGAAGAAGATGAAATGGGCGATACCGGTGATGTTTTCGATGATGAGTGGGATACAGATGATGACGAGGATGGAACATTCACATTAACCACATATGTCAATCCTCCAGGTTCGGGTTCTGTTAATCCAGTGGGCGTTAGAAGAACCAGTGAGACTGTATTTGTATACAATGAAGGAGAGACCGCCGAGATAGAAGCGATACCTAACTCCGGATGGGCTTTCGACCAATGGGCCGGCGATATCAACGAAACGGACAATCCTGTTTCTATCTTAATGGACTCCGACAAAACCATTTATGCACTATTTGGAAAAGATGCTGACGGTGATGGTGTAGTCGATA
The DNA here is from genome assembly GCA_964447635.1 of uncultured Spirochaetia bacterium. GTDB lineage: Bacteria > Spirochaetota > UBA6919 > CAYUUC01 > CAYUUC01 > CAYUUC01. Next base: position 12,803 of record CAYUUC010000064.1, on the reverse strand, counting down.
ATAAATACACTCTCAACATCGATGTTAGACCTGAAGGTGCGGGAACAGTAGATTACCTGAAAGTCCCGGATAATGAATATGGCGAAGGTGTGGAACTTACATTGACTGCAATACCAGAAACAGGTTACCTCTTCGACAATTGGGAAGGCGACCTGACCGGACCGGATAATCCCGCTGTTCTAACCATGGACTCAGATAAAGACATAACAGCCGTATTCGAGCAAGAAGGTGATGATGGTTTATGGACACTAACCATCAACATAAATCCAGACGGAAGCGGAACAGTTCAAGACCCTAACGTTCGCAGAACAGAAGGCGGTGACACTGTAGTGATTAAGTATAATGACGGTGAGAATGCCACCTTAGATGCTATTCCAAATCAAGGATATGCATTTGACCAATGGGCTGGCGACTTAACCGGAAGCGATGACCCGGCAACCCTGGTTATGGATTCGGATAAAGAGGTGACTGCGTTCTTCGGTGAGGATACCGATGGGGATGGATTGGTTGACAATAGATACACCTTAACCGTTGATGTTGATCCTGCTGGAGCGGGAACTGTCGATTATCTACAACTACCTAATAACGAATATGCGGTTGGCGTAGAGATAGAGTTGACACCTGAAGCTAATGCTGGATACGCATTCGACTATTGGGATGGCGACTTATCGGGAAGCAGTACTCCTGATGTGGTTAAGATGGATTCAGATAAGAGTGTGACTGCAGTATTCGGTCCAGATGAAGATGGCGATGGCGAAGTGGATAAATGGTCTCTCACAATCAATGTAGAACCGGAAGGAGCAGGAGAGGTTAATGTATCCATCGTCAATCCTGATGATACCACAAGACGACAGGATGTAACCGACCTTGAGTTCAGAGATGGTACTGAAATACGCATTCATGCCGTAGCTAACCAAGGATTTATCTTCGAGGAATGGGAAGGTGATGTGACAGGTAGCTCCACCCCAGTAGACATTGTGATGGATTCTGATAAGACGGTGACCGCCGTTTTCTCACCTGATGAGTCTACTATAAACCTAGACATTTTCGGCGAAAGTGGTGACCCATTAGACTTTGATAATCCATCCAAGATTAGATTCCTCAATGCGGTGCCTGATGCTCCACCATTAGAGCTGGTTGTAGAAGGTGATGGCTCTGGTGGTATCAACTATCAAACCAGGACACAGTGGGGCGTTTTTGAGGCTGACACCAGACTAATTGAAGTTAGACTTGCTGGAACTGGTACTCCAATCGCAGAGTCATTCCAGCTTGAAATGGAAGCATTGAAGGAATACACCATCATAGCTCTGGGTATGCTTAGCGGAACAGCTGGCGGAGAGGTAGACAGCACCATCGATATACTAGTCATGGAAGACGATATACTCAACCTATCCATACCGGAGAACCAGGACAAGACTGAGTTTAGAGTGCTACATACTGTTCCGGTGGATGTTGGTATTGATGTGGAACTAGTTAAGAGTGATGGCACAATCAGCAGACCATCTGATTTACAAGGCATCACTTACAAGGAGTTCTCGGACTATGTAGAAATAGAAGATGGTTTATACTCTATCAATCTCTATGTTGAAGGCACAAACCAGATTATTACAGCCTTACCTTCACAGAGCTTCGGTGATGGTAAGAGGTATATGCTGGTTGCGTTCCCTCCTAGCGGTACTCCTGATGAGGTCAATACCTCAGACTCTGATGATGATTTAGACGATATCATGTTCATTATGGTTTCTTATTAAGATAACTATAGAAGCGACAAACTGATATGCTTTGTCGCTTCTATTATCCACCCATATAAAAAGACAAGTGACCGAATAAGCTTATTTCCAAATATGTTTCACAAATCCTGATTATGATGTGATGATTAGATATGCTTTTTATGAGTGTAAAGAGGTTTAGTGCTTATTTAGTCCAGTAATCGGCTATCTCACCGTCGACTTTCATCGGGACGAGGGTGACGACTTCTCCGCCTGCCCTTCTCATCTCGTTTTCTAGGACCTTCTGGACATCTTCGGCAACATCTTCGGGTGCTTCTACAGTGATTTCATCATGTACGGTATTTACCAATCTCGCCCCATATGGTTTTAGGCTTTGGTATAGAAATACAAGAGCGTATTTTGTTATATCGGCATTAGCTCCTTGGATGGGAGTGTTTTTGCCCTGTCTCTCGATGGCGGCTTTCTTCTGGTTATAGTCTTTATCATTATGCTTAGGTTTGTCATAGAAGCGCTTTCTACCGGATGGTGTCAGAGAATAGCCTTTCTCGAAAGCCTCTTTGCCGGCTTTCTCCAGCCAATCCCTAACCCCGGAATAAGCTTTGAAGTATTGGTCAATCAATGCTTTAGCTTCATCAGGGTCTACCCCCAACTGGAGACCGAGTGATGCAGACCCTCTACCATAAGCTAATCCGAAGTTGATGGTCTTCGCCGCTGACCTTTGCTTCTTGGTTATCTCTTCTACCGGTATCCCGAACATCTGACTGGCAGTCAGTTTGTGTAAATCACCTCCGGAACAGAAAGCCTCGATGAACTTCGGGTCTTCGCTAAGCTGGGCGAGTATCCTTAATTCTGCTTGTGAGTAGTCTGCGGTGATTAGCTTATATCCTTTCTCGGCTATGAAGCACTCCCTAAACTCCTTTGTACTTGGGATTTGCTGGACATTAGGGTCTTTACAGGAGAACCTGCCGGTGTCCGCCCCAAACTGGTCAAAGCTGGGATGTATCCTACCGGTAACGGGATTGACCAGCCTGAGCATACTCTCTCCGAATGCGGTTAGCAACTTCTCATACTTTCTGTATTCCAGCAGAGCTTGGATGACTTCATGTTCCTTGAAGTCCTGAAGGGTTTTACTGCTGGTATCCTTAAGCCTTTCCAGCCCTTCAATCTTCCTTAAGGCTTCCAATAGCTGGACATTACTGTTTAGATTGATGTCATGCATTCCACCGAAAAGGGTTTGCTGTTCTTGCGGGTTATCTTCGGTAAGCATGCTGATAAGCTTCTTCTCCGCCACTCGCTTCTTGCTATCCGCATCGTTAATAAGAGCCTTCCACTTTTTTATATCCAATTTAATGCCGTTAAGCTCCATATCGCCTACAGATATCAGTGTTTTGAACTCCAAATCAGCAATGTTCATCAGGTCATGTTTTTCCAAAGCCAAACTCTGCATATCGTAAATAGGATGTAGGACAATGACATCTTCAGCGGCGTATCTAAGCTGAGCAGGTGTAAACTCAACAAACTGCTGGTTTATGAACTCCCTCCTTACAGTCTTATCCATGTATCTATTAAGGTATTTAGCGGTGAGTGATTTAAGGCTGATTTCCCTGGATATACCTGCTGTTAAAATCCTTTCAGCAAGCATCGTATCGAATACATTGACCAGCTCAATATTGTAATGGTATTTTATCATCTTAAAGTCAAACTTTGCGTTCTGTAGTATCTTTAGGTAAGAATCATCTTCAAGAAGCCTTTTGAGCGGGGTAAAGGCTTTGATGGATTGGCAATCGTATATGTAAACCTTCTCCGGAGTGGAAACCTGAATGAGTAAAACCCGTGATGTAAACGGGTCTAAGTGAGTGGTTTCACTATCAACCGCCAATTGGTTATATCCGCTCTGTTCAATCTCTTTAACGGACTCCTCTAACCTTTCCTCATCTCTTATGAATTCGTATTTTATATCGTCCAGATGGTTGAAAGCATTATCATGTGACTCTTTGGCTACCTTATCCATATTATGTCCGCATTTATAACATAAACCATCGATAATAAGAGATACATCCCCGCAATTAGGACATATATCGTAATCATAACCGATAATGGGGAAACCGCATTTATCACATACTGCTACTTCGATATTATCTTCAAGTGATTCTGGTAGATTGGTTTTTGATAGACAATTATTGCAGTTTATCAGCACTAAAAGTCTCCTTATCTATTAAATTCTTTCTTTGCTTTTTTTACTACATCTCTTATGAAGCCCGTTTTACTCTCTGTATATTTGCTTCTTTGGAATTTATATTTACTGGCGAGGTTTTTTTTAAGTTCCTCGTATTCTTTAGCTGTTTCAGGATATTTTCTAAGGTAATCCCTAAACAATAGTTTATCTACCCAGAACTCGCCAAACTTTTCCACTCCATGTAGGTGGAATAATGTGATACCATTTATGATTTTATGAAAGAACCTTCTTTCCGGTATCTGCTCTTCATATTCCGGGAGGTAGGTATATCCAATTTCTCCCAGTTGCGGGATGTGTCTTTCTATTATCGATAGGTTCTCAGTACCCAGCATAATATCTATTACCGGTTTAGCGATTATATTATGAACAGCGGTACTGCCAATATGCTCGATAATCACATCTTCACCAGTAAAGCATTTTATGATTTGTTTCTTTTCTCTATTATATTCATTGTTCCATTCTGGTTTATGGGGGACTAAAACCACTTCATTGGTATTCATAAATCCTCTTCCTATCGCCGTAATTTAGGCGATAATCCCCTATTTTATTAATACATAAGATATATAAAAATTATTCAAATATCTGGATAAGTATAGTTTTATTATTGTTCATAGTGTGTTTTAACTTACCAAAATATTTAGATTATACGCATATATAAGTATATCGCAATTTGTATTATTTAGCATAAGGTTTTAATAGATTTTTCCAGTAATATATGTTCAAATTCATTAAAAATTATTATTATAATAACCAACTTGCTATGCTATAAAATAATATGTAAGTAAGAGAGAATGGTTTTTATGGAAAAGTTTTTTGAAAACTATAGCAGATATATGGACCCCCTTTTTGATACTATTGTGATTATATTCGGTATAGTTCTATTTATGGTTCAATTCTTTATATGGATTATGATTATAATTCATGATAGGAAAAAGAATAAGCTTAGTAAAAAAGCACAAAATACAGAGATAAAATCGATTGAAGATTCAGAAAGACACCGCCTGGTGTGGATAAAAGCGGCTGGGATTATTCGGGAGACTATCGGGATATTGCCGTTCTTGGGGATACTTGGTACGGTAATAGGACTATTGACCACCTTATCGGAGTTCAATGTAGAAATGGGTGTGGACATTACAAATGTCATAACCAATTTCGCCCCGGCCCTTACCTCGACGATTACCGCTATCATCGCCACTATCATCAATTCGCTTTTATTTAACTTTATGCTGTTACCGAAAATCATCGAACAGGATGAAGAGTTAGGCTGGGACATTATTATAAGAAAATCATTAGAAATTGCCGGCGAGAAAATAAATATAGGTCACAATGACAAAGAGGGAATTGATGATAAAGTCATAAAAGAATCTAAATACAAAAAGATGACCACTGAAAATATCTTTAGCAAAGATGAAGAAAAACCTAACATAGAAAAGAACCAAGATGAAATTGATAAAGAAAGCCCAGATAACGAAGACAACCAAGATTAGCTTAGTATTAATAGGATGGAAGTATTATGAAATTTAGGTCAAGTGGCTCTATCGCAAAAGGAATGCTACCACTTCTGGATATATCATTATTACTATTCGGGATTATGATTATCGTGTTGACTTTTGTCAGGATAAACCAGCCAGAACCTCCGGGAGAGGATACATCCCAACCCTTTGTTAATATAATGCTACCCGGTGAGGATGACCCTACATCCAAAGAAGCATATCAGGTCAATAAAGATGTACTGGTGGAGAATGTGATTAAGAAGCTGAACGAAGAAGGGAGATTGCTTTTTCTAAGGTTTGATGTTATGGGTGAGGTTAATTATATGGGTAAGTTGCTTTATGATGGGGAGTTTTACACCAATATTAAACAGCTTCTATTGGAGATAATAGAAAAGAATAATCCATTGGTGGTTATCGCATATCCTGATACCGGAAACAAACCTAATAAAGCTACTTATCAAAGAGTTAAAACACTTAAGGAAGATATTAGCAAATATTCTGAAATGGTTACTGAAATTAGCTATATACCGGAGGAATTGGATTAACCAATAATACAAATAAGGAGTCTTGTCTAACTATGTTTAATGAAATCTTGAAATGGGATAACAGTCTGACTTCATTCCTTCTGTTAGGAGTGATCGCTGTTTTAGTCTCTATTATTGTGATATGGATAACTTCTATATTTGCTAAAGATAAACCTCATTCGATTATTAGGGGGATTATAAATGGGGTGCTGATTGCTATAGTGGTCTTCCTGGTCAATAATCTGGAATTAGGCTTTCGACAAAACAAAGGTGAAGAGATTAAACCGAAGAACCAGGATGTTGAAACATTAACTCTAACCGCACAAGAACTTACCCTACAGTATAAAATCGATGAAATGAATGATACTTTTTACTTTATTATGGATAAACGTAAGATTGACCCGGATAATTGGGTGAAAGAACTTACCCGACTATTGACTTTATACAAAAATCTTAAGACTGTCAATGTAGTAAACGCATCACAAATCCCATATAATCTCATCGTCGAGTTAAACAAGATTGACAGGGAATATGAGGATATCATCTTCACAGGACTAACCGGAGTTATTGATACAACCCATGAACCTATCGAAGAAATAACCTTCTTATATGATACAAACCGGGATAAGTACATACTTAATGGTGAAGTGGTTGATATAAATGATTTTACACGGGATTTTAAGGATAAACTGGAAGGTTACCAAGACCTCCAAATCGTGGTCATAAAGAAACCTGAAGAGATATCTGATTTTGTGAAAGAAAAGCTAAGAATCATAGAAAGACAATATACAAAACAGGTAGAGTTTGTCTGGGAAGATGATTAATCATAATACACTAGATTAAAGGATAAATATGAAAAACATTGCTATATTCTACTTCTCGGGAACAGGAAACACCAAGGTAGTGACCGAATTGCTTAAAGATGCTTTTGACCAGAAAAGCGTATCTGTAGACTTATTCAGGATAGAGGAAACCATCCCAGCCGAAGTTGATGAAGGGATAGAAATTAGTCCTTATGATGTATTGGGTATAGCTTATCCCATATATGGTGGTGGCACACCTCGCTTAATAAACGATTTCGTTAAAAAAGTACTACCAAACGATAATAAGCGAGTATTCTTATTAAAAACCGGAGCTGACTACATATACATGAACCATAATGCATCAAATAGCATCATAAAACGGCTTACTAAAAAAGGATATGATGTGTTTTATGATAGAATAATAGTCATGGGTTCCAATTGGTTTTTTGGATATGATGAGCGATTCGTCAAACAGCTCTATTATACAGCCATAGATAAGACCAAACACATGTGCGACCAGATACTAAATGGTGAACGGCGTCTATACCATGTTAACTGGTTTATGAGACTTTTGCTGAATATGCTTAAGTGGGGGGAGAGTAGGGTAGCAGCCCCTCTCTATGGAAGGTTGCTTCGGGTATTGCCTTCCTGTATCGATTGTGGTAAGTGCATCAGGGAGTGCCCGGTTGGTAATATTTATAAGAAGGATGATGGTTCGATAAACTTCGGCTGGGATTGTATCTGGTGTATGAGATGTGTGTATAACTGCCCCCAAGGAGCTATTAAGCCAAGGTTGTTCGGATTCGTTGTTTTGAAGAATGGATACGATATCAAACAAATCATTAATGATGATAGTATAGAGGGTGAGTTCTTGAATGATGAAGTAAAGGGGTATTATAAGCATTTTCGTAAGTATATAGATAATATCGAAATATAGTTTGAATAGTAATCGCCAGGTTTATCTAATGCCTAAATAGCGAACCATCGATATTGTATATATGAATGATAAATATGACCTAAGAATAAATGATGAAAATGTAAATCCCAATATCGATTTAACAGAAGACATCCAACTTGTAATACGTTTCTTGGATGACCTAAAGCATATCAGGAAGTACTCGGAGAAGACTATAACCAATTACACCATTGACTTAAGACAATTTTTAAACCACCTCTCATACAATGCTAAACATATCAAAGACATGGATAGGAAGAAACTCAGACGTTACATATCATTCATGCATCAGGAAGGATTCGAGGTAAAAAGCATTCACCGCAAGATTTCGTCAATCAAATCAATGTATAAGTACCTTACCAGAAAAGGTGTCATATCGAACAACCCCGCTTTAACCCTACCTTATCCCAAACTGGAAAAAAGACTACCCACAGTGTTGAGTGTAATGGAGGTGGAGAGACTGCTTGATGAGTTCCAACCTTCATCTGATAAAGAGGTTAGGGACAAGTGTATAATAGAGATGCTCTATGCTACAGGTATGAGGGTGTCTGAACTTACTGGATTGGATGTAGGACAAACGGACACTCTATCAAAGTCCATAAAGGTAAAAGGCAAGGGAAATAAGGAGAGATTGGTATTCCTTAATGATAGGTCAGTTCGGATATTGAGGGAGTATAACTCTTCACGGTTACGCATTCTTAACTCAGATACCTCTTCGGTCAATCCAAAAGAGGTTGATGCACTTTTCATAACCCTTGCCGGTAATCGCATCCATCCATCTACTGTATATAAGATTGTTCGCCAGTACTCTCATAAACTGGTCTCTGGGAAAAAGATAAGCCCTCACACCTTCCGTCACAGCTTCGCTACCCATATCATGAATAATGGGGCTGACATACGATTGGTTCAGGAGTTACTTGGTCATGAAAGCATAAGCTCCACACAGGCTTATACTCATGTATCGAAAGATAGATTAAGAGATGTCTATCGACGGTTCCATCCTCATGGTAAAGATTAACTCTTGATTTAAGATTAGATATGGATTTTAGTATATGATATATTAATCTGCTGAGGATTTTAATCTACTATATCAAATAAACCGGGATAAATGTCTTCATAGATTTCTGGTTGGTAAGTGGATTGTATATTACTGGTCAGGTTTAGGTTTTGCTGGCTGAATAGGTCACGAAGATTTCCAGTTTTTGGGTTATTAATATTAGGTTCATATTTTATATAATAGGTTTGCCCGTTGAGGAAACTTTTCTGAGCCTTTTCGAAATGCGACCTATCTTCAGTATCCCTGAACATATTATATTGAGTAGCGCCCAGATTATTGTATGCCCATGCAAGTTCGAGATGTATCCTTGCCTTAACCGGGTCGTTATTGTCTCTGCTGAGATACTTATTTTCCAGATAAGATTCCAGGTAACCAATCATGTTTTTATAATGTGAGGTGGCATTCTTGTATAATCCTTCGTAGTAGAATGAATTTCCGAGGGCAAAGTTTAAATTTGGGTTTTCCCTCTGGATTTGTACACCTTTGCTGTATGCTATAAAGAATGCATTCCTTGCTATTTTTTCTGCTTCTTCTATCTTTAACCTGATTAAATCGGTTAGGTTCTTCTTGACCTTTGGTTCTTGTAACGCTGGTTCTAATTCTTCCTCTGGTAGTTCTTGTCCTAACACGTCATAAATCAAATCCCTTATGGTTGGGTTCATTAGGTTTTCATTTTCTAATGCGTTTCTATAACTTTTAGCGGAATCATAATATAGATAACCAATCTTGTAGAAAAGTTCTGTTGCTGGTATATTGATATTGATACTGGTTTGCTCCAGTATCTTTTCTATGGAGTCATTGATGAGAGATGTAGATTTGGGTGGAATAATGATTTCGTTTTCCTGTATGGCTTTTTCTACCACTTTATCCAATATTTTTTGAATGTTTTCTGGTAATTCGAAACTAATAATTATTGATGCAGCTTGAACATAGTTTAGAATGGCAGCGTTTCTCTTTTGTGTGAGGTTTGGTTGAGTTAGGTCTGAATAGTACATATCACCAAGGTTAATAAATGCTTCCATATTAGATTTATTATAGTCTATGGCATTTATGAAGTGGTTCTTGGCTATTTCTCTATTTTCGGTGATTTTATCTCTGTCTTCCATTTCTTGGGTTATTTCTAAGGTTATTTTACCTATATCATTATTAATCTTAGAGAGTAATTCATATGAAGCATATTTTAATTTCCCGGGTTTTTGAGGGTCAAGGCTATATGTATTGGAATAATCTTTAGCTCTTATTAAATCATCGATAGCTTCCCCTTTTTGGTCTTTTATATAATGTAGTTTTGCTAATTCGTAGTGGACTTTGGGTTCTCTGGACTCATTTCTCGACATTTGTTTAAGAATCTCGTCTGCTGTTTCAATTCTACCAGCATTAATTAAATACTCGCCTATCTCTCCAGCGGTATATTCATTTATCTTGTTAAACTCCGGGTCTTTTTCCTTGGCAGAAGCGTATCTCTTATTGAATCTGATATAATCTCTATATCTTATATCGACTCTACATTGTTCGAATAATATCTTAGCATTATCATTGTGATATTCGGCCTGGTTCTCAAGAATCAGCTCTGCTTCCTGGTATTTATCCAATGTTTCTTCAACATTATTCAGGCTGTCTCCCCATTTCAGATATGCATCAGCCAAAGCGATGGCAGCTTTCATATCGGTTTGGTTTCTTCTTAGTATGTAAGGGAAGCCGTCATCCCAGTTATTCCTTCCGGCACCATCATCTTCCACTGCTTTAGCGTATTGTTTGGTTATGACATAGTATTTACCCAGGAGCATTCTAAACTCCCAATTATCCGGGTCTATTTCCAAGGCAGATTTAACCTCTACAGAAGAGCCTGTGGGGTCGCTCTGTGTATCGCTTTCCGTTTCTCCTCCACTACAATTTGAAATTGATAGTCCTAATGTTAAGATAACCAATATAGCTATAACTTTTCTAATAAAACTTAGTTGCATCGATGTCCTCCATCTAAATCAAAAAAACCAACTCAGGTAATTCTATACCAATCCTTTTTATAAAAAGGGTAAACTGGTTTAATCACCGACTGGTATCGGTTTACGGTCTCCTATTAGTTTTTCCAAAGCCCTTTGGGGTTCGTTCCTTCTTAAATAAACATCAGCGTATTTATTGTAATAATCAACATTATTAGGGTTCTTCTCTATAGCTCCTTTGAATAAGTCTTCCGCTTCTTGAACAGCTTCTTCCCCGGATTCTGTATTTAGTATTTCCACTCCTTTATTTATCATGCTTTGTCCTTCGGCATGAGCTTGTAATGTCTGTATAGGATTAATGCCAGCTATCATCAATACCAAATAAACTATTACTCCCACCAGTAGTATAGTAATCAGGATGTAAACACCTGCGGGTAGGGAAGGTTTCTTTTTGCCTAATTTCTTATCAAGGAAGTTTTGTACTTCAGGATATGGTCTTTCTTGCACCAGAAGGTTTATTAGTGTCCTCATATCTTGTTTATTGAGCTTTTCGTTTATAATTACATCTCTTGCTTCGCTAGCGGTAGGTTCTGGCAGGTCATCCAGTCTTCTCTTAATATGTTCGAATTCTTCTTCGCTCAGTTCTATAGATTCTGAAGTTTCTTTTACGGTTTCTACCGGTTGAGTTTCTTCTTCGTATTCTTCTTCATATCCTTCCTCTTCTTCTGTACTTACAGGTATATTTTCGTCTAATTCTCTTGATAAATCTTCTCCGCCTTCTTCTTCATAATGAGAACCATCAAAGATATCTTCTGATGTTCCACCACCTTCCAGCGTATCGGTACTTAAGGAGAAGTCTTCCAATTCTTCTGTTTCTTCCTCTCCTTCTTCTTCCATTTCTGGGAATCCGAACTCATCGGTAGGTTCTCCTTCTTCTTCCTCTGGCTGTTCTTCTTCCATTTCTGGGAATCCGAACTCATCGGTAGGTTCTCCTTCTTCTTCTTCTGTTCCTTCCATGACATCTTCTGGTTCTCCCTCACCGAAGAGGTCTGCCACATCGGCTTCATCGCTTAATGTTTCCATACCATCAGAGTCGGTGAATGTTTCAGCTTCTGTTTCTTCTTCTTCCAGTTCGGGTTCCTCAAAATCGAATTCACTAACCGGCTGTTCTTCTTCCTCTGCTTCGCCTTCTTCCTCAAAATCGAATTCACTAACCGGCTGTTCTTCTTCCTCTGCTTCGCCTTCTTCCTCAAAATCGAACTCTTCTTCGGGCTGTTCATCTTCTGGCATTTCTTCCCCTCCTTCAATCTCTTCTTCTGTAGATGATAAAATATCTTCGGTACTTCCGAAGATATTAGCGTCTCCCGTATCGATTTCGGTGACTTCTTCTCTTTCTTCGGGCTGTTCATCTTCTGTTTCTTCTTCGTCTTCTTCTTCTGTGCCCAGTGTATCAAATTCTTCCGGAGTGATGTCTTCCTCGATATCGGATGAAAATATGTCTTCGGAATCTTCGGTATCTTCTTCCCCAAGTATATCTTCATCACTTATTGAGAATGCTTCTTCTTCACCTTCTTCCTCTGTTTCGCCTTCTTCTTTCTCTTCTTCCATTTCTTCTAAATCTTTATCACTTACCACTTCTATATCTTCTGTCAGGTCTTCTTCTGTTTCTTCTTCGCCTTCTTCTTCAAAATCGAACTCTTCTTCGGGTTGTTCAGTTTCTTCTTCGGGCATTTCTTCGCTTTTTCCTTCGGTTTCGGTTTCTCCGGTTTCTATACCTTCGATGTCGCCTAGAATATCGCTGTATTTTTCATAAACCGAAGTATCTTCTTTAGGTGTATAATCATCGTTATATCTATCGGAAACCATTTTATCAATTTTTGGTCTTTTAAATTCCAGTTCAGGTATGTTTTCATCTTTTATGATTGCTTCTTCTTCGCCTTCTTCCTCTGTTAACTCTCTTTCTTTCTCATCAACCTGTCTTACTTCTTTCCAATTAATTCTATCATCGAGTACGGAAAAGATTTCATTAACAACTTTATCTTCTTCATCCATTTCTATAGGTTTT
>CAYUUC010000063.1:0-15051 GCA_964447635.1 uncultured Spirochaetia bacterium | reverse complement strand
CTTAAAAACAGATTAGTATAAATAATGACTTTTATCTAGGCTATTATTATTATTTTAATATAATAAATCTTTGGAGAGTTTTGTAATGCTCAATCTCATCCCTAAATTCATTCATGATTCATATAAAGCTAATCGGATAAACGAAACCATCGAATCTTCTGCCATGTTTATGGATATATCAGGTTTTACACCGATGACCGAGAAACTGACCAAGCTGGACAATAAAGGAGTGGAAATACTTTCTAATGTTTTAAACAATGTCTTTGATGCTGTTATAAAGGTTATTTATAAGAGGGGTGGTTTTGTTTCTGGTTTTGCTGGGGATGCTTTGACCGCTGTCTTCCCGGCTGATAAAAGTCTTAAGTCTTCCTTATATTCAGTTTATGAGATTAGGGAGCTGTTCAAGAATGAGATTGGCTTACAAAAAACCCGTTTCGGTGATTTCCAGCTGTATGTTAAATTAGGCTTGTCCTATGGAGAAATTGAATGGGGTATTGTCGGCGATGATGAGCATAAAACATACTATTTTAGAGGGGATGCTGTGGAAGGATGTGCTATGTCTGAGCATAAGTGCGATAGAATGGATATCATCATGGATAAAAACTTCTATGATAAGCAATCCATAGACACCCTTCAAGCGGAGGAGCTGGAAGAAGGGTATTATAAGCTAGTAAGCCTCGATGGCATCGAAGAAGTCAAAGGGGTTAAGCCTAATAGAAGTCAATCTTTAGACTATGACATACTGTCCAAATTTGTCCCGGAAAAGATATCTAACTTAAGCTTTCATGGCGAATTGAAAGACATAGCCAGTGTCTTTATATCATTCAAGATGATGAAAAGTTTTGACGAACTTAATAACTTTGCCTCCCACCTATTGAAAGAGGTTTACATGCTGGATGGGTACTGTAAAGGGTTGGATTTTGGTGATAAGGGAGGAACGGCATTAGTAATCTTCGGTGCACCCAGATTCCACGAAGACAATATGGAAAGGGCTGGTCGGTTGATACTATCGCTTAAAGAGAAGTTCCGTAGAAAGATAAGAGCCGGCATCGACTATGGAACAGTGTATGCAGGGTTAATCGGGAATGATATACGAGGGGGATATGATGTACTGGGGGATACGGTGAATCTATCTGCAAGACTCATGATGGATGCTAAGTTCGGCAAGATATGGCTCTCCGAAAAAGCAATGCAAAACCTTAAAGGCAAGTTCACTACCGATTATATTGGTAATGTACTGTTAAGGGGTATAGCTGTTCCTATCAAAATCTTCGAGCTACTATCAAAAAAAGAAGTCTTGACCGAGAAACTGTTTAGAGGAAAGATGGTGGGCAGGGATAATGAAATCAATAGGTTAACTAATTGTATAAAACCATTATATGAAGGCGAATTTGGTGGTATAGTATATGTCTATGGTGAAGTCGGGGTGGGTAAATCTAGGTTGACATTTGATATTAGCAAAAGGATGGAGAAAGACATTGATACCTATTTCCTCCAGTGTGACGGCATCATAAGGAAGAGTCTCAATCCTTTTATTAGCCTGCTTAATGTCTATTTCGCTCAGACAGAGGCTCGTTCTGAAAGTGAAAAGGAAGAAAATTTCGAGGATGTCTATGATGAACTTATTGAAGCGGTGAAGGATGCTGATATAGATGGTGTAGATGATTTGGTTAGTGAATTGAATAGGTCGCGACCCTTTATTCAATCTTTATTGGGAATCACCCCTGAGGATAACCTATATGAAAATCTTGACCCGAAGAAGCGGTATGATAATACCTTATATGGTTTGAAGGAGCTTATAAAGGCAATTAGCATTGTCAAGCCAACTATATTGATTATAGAAGATATACACTGGATAGATAAAGACTCTAAGGAACTTATCCAGCTTCTCACCCGTAATGTGGACAGGATTCCATTTATCATAATCGGTAATGGGCGATTTTTCGATGATGGAAGTAAACCAGATTTTATATTAGATGATAAGGTGAAGAGGGAGGAGATTATCCTTGGGGAACTGTCCGATGATAATGCCGGTATGATGGTTAAGGAGTCGCTTGGATATAGAGTAGATGATGAGTTGTTGGTTTTTATTAAGATAAGAACCCAGAACAATCCTTTTTATATAGAACAGTTTTGCTTATACCTAATCGAACAGGAGTTGATAGTCTTGAAGGACAACAAGTACTACCTTATCGGGAAAGCGGAAGGCATACCGAAGGGCATCAATGCTATACTGGTTGACAGGATAGACAGGTTATCCACTTCTTTAAAGGAATTGGTCTTGATAGCTTGCGTATTAGGCAAGGAGTTTAATGTTAATGTCCTTGCTACCATGATTAAGAAGTTGAATGAACAGTTGAAGAATTACAAATTATCCAGGCAGGAATTCGATTTATATACCATTTCATCCATGTCAGTGAGTGAAAGGATTAATGATTTAATAAACGATGGCTTAAAGGAAAAGCTCTGGAGGGAGATGTCCAGGCTTCAGTTCCTGTTTAGATACACCTTACTGGTGGAGACCGCTTATGAAATGCAGCTGGGAAGCAGGTTGAGGAAACTGCATAAGGTAACGGCTGACTCTATAGAAGAGGTATATAAAGGAGAAGCAGTCCATTTCTATGAAATAGCATATCATTATGAGAAAGCAGAGATAAAGCCTCGCATGATGGAATACCTAGAGAAAGCGGGGGACTTCGCTAAACAGGTCTATGATAACAGTTTAGCCTTAGAGTATTATGAAAAGCTCATTAACTTAGGTGTAGACAAAGAAAAGGAGATAGAGACTAACTATAAAATATGTACCATCTTGGAGAATATCGGTGAATGGGACCGGGCTATCGGCATATTGAATAGGTGTATAGATTCTACGGAAGACATCAATAATGATAAACTCCTCGCCGAGATGTATCTATTGTTAGGAACCATCTTTAGAAATAAGGGAGATTTTTCCAATAGTCTCGATATACTAGACAAGGCGAAGAAGATAACTAAAGATAAATATCCTGTCATTTATGGTAGTATATTAAGGAATATCGGTATAGTGCATGACGGTAAAGGTGATGTGAATACGGCATTGAGGTTCTTTAACGATTCGTACGTTATTTTTAATAAGGTTAACGAAGAGGAGAAGAAGTCAAATTCGCTTAATAATATGGGGATAATATATGCAAAAATAGGTCAGGATGATAAAGCTTTGGAGTATATGCAAGAATCATTGGCTATCTTTGAACAGATAAATAACAAAAACGGTATCTCAAACTCCTTAGGGAATATTGGGCGTATATATGAGAAGAAGAGGGAATATGATAAATCGCTAGAATGCCAATTTAAAGCATTAGAGATTAGAAAAGAGATTGGTAATAAAAAGGGCATATCGATGAGTTTGGGTAATATAAGCACGATTTATAAATACAAAGGTGAACTTGATAAAGCTATGAAATACCAATTACAGGCTCTGTCCATATTCGAGGATATCGGTGATAAAAACAATAGTGCTATCTCGCATAATATAATAGGATTGATTTATAAAGATAAGCATGATTATGATAATGCCTTAGCTCATTTTTCCGAAAGTTTGGATATATCGCACGAGATTGGCGATAAGAGCAATATCATTAGGGTATTGGGTAATATCGGCTTAACTTATCAGGATATGGGAGATTATGATAAAGCTCTGGACTATATGACCAGGTCTTTAGCTGTTAGAAAGAAGATGAATAATATACATTCGGTGGCTTCTTGTTTGAATAGCATCGCTATAATATATTATGGAAAGAAGGAATATGATAAGGCTTTAGAGTTTTTCAATAAATCTGTTGAAATAAAGAAAAAGAATAATATGCCGGTAAATTATAATTATCCTTTCTTAGCGCATATTTACATACATTTTGGTCAGACTAAAACAGCATTGGAATACATCCTATCACACCTGGAAAGCGAGTTGAACGATAAAGAATATAGCATGACATATCTTGGTGTCGCTGTGATAATAGCATTCCATCAGATTAACGATGATATTGTTTCATTAGTTAACCAGATAACAAAAGCAACCGGATTGGAACCTAAAGCTGAAAATTATTTCCAAAAAGCTATACATATCGCTAAAGTTAATAACCAAATTGGAGTATGGATTTCAGCATTATGCGAATACAGTAAATATCTTTATCATATAAAAAAACAAAGTGAGAAAGCTATAGATAAAATCACCCAAGCTAAAGATATTGCTGTAAAGAATAATATTAAAGGACTATTGAAGGATGTTAAGTTAGTCATTAATGATTTAGTTAAGAAAGAGAAATAAGGAATCAATCAATCAACTTATTATTATAGGAGGATAATCAAGAATGAGAAAGTTAAGTTTTATATCAATTATATTTATATCATTTTTATTGACATTTTGGGGGTGTTCAGGTATGGACTCCGCAGAAGGCGAAGTCGGCGGATTTTGGTCTTATGAAGAAGGCGAAGTCGGCGATTATTGGTATTATGATATAAGTGGAGATATAGACGAAATCTATTCCGGCGAAACAAAATCAGGCTATTATGAAAGTGATTATGATTATAAAGAGGAAAGCGTGATTTACTACATATATTATGGTGAAAAGGGTGATGAAATAGAGATAACACTGAAGAGTGACTATTTCGATACTTTTCTTAACCTAATAGATAATGAGAGATTGGTTCTTAAATTTAATGATGATTATGAATATGATACTAACTCCATTATCCAGCATACATTGCCTTATTCAGGGAGGTATTTCATCGCCGTAAGCCATTCCCCTAAATCAGATATGGACATGATTAGCGGTGATTATACGATAAGACTATATTCTAAAAATGAAAGTGTGTGGGGGATGAGTGTAGAAGAGCTTAAAAGAGCAAGCGATGCCATAAGCGTGATTAAAAAGTATTATGAAGAATGTATATTCTATTTCAGAAAATACTTTAAAGATGAAACCAGCGAATTTCAAGTAGCCAAAGAGCTTTATGATGATGCCCAAGACAGCTTTAACAAATGGCTTGACGCAACTGAAACTCTCTTGAACGACGCTGTTTACGATTCGGTAAACGAAGATGATATGGAAAAGCTCGCACGAATATTGGAAGGGGCTTTTATCACCAGCCGTAAATTCTTGAATTATGTAGAGAACCTGTTTGATGAAGAGATCTTAGACTATGGATGGAAGTATTCAGATTTATGGTCATCCCATGAGACTATATCATCAGCTGTTGAGGAATTGTATATTAAAATCAGTCAAATAAGCGACAATGACTTAAAGCAAGAACTAATAGATGAATTGACAGACTTGTATGAATATTGGGCTGATTTGAGATTTATAGATTTTAATATCATTTATTATAATATTTCAGATAATGACTCCGATGAGACGACCATCATAGTGAAATCTCTTGAAGAAGGAGGAGAGGTTGGCGGATTCTGGTCTTATATGGCTGATAGTGAACTTAATCAATTACAATACGGGGATTCTCTTTACGATGAATATTTGTTATCCTATGATGATGAGTGGCATGATTATGTTTATTACTATTTCACCGGTGAAGAGGGCGATAACATAAGGATAACTCTGGAAGCTTGGGAATTCGACCCATTCCTAGTGTTGGGTTTAGCCGATGAGGAAGACACACTCGAGTTCGATGATGATGGCGGTGAAGGGACTAACTCCCTTATCGAATACACTTTACCGCAATCGGGAGTTTATGTCATAGGAGTGAGTTGTTCACCATATGCTATCGGTGATAAGGGGTGTTATGATTATATGATAAGCTTAAATATAGTACATTTTTATAAATAAGAGTGTTTAGTTTTTTTATAGAATGAATCTTATGGAGGTTAGTATTATGCGGAAGTCATTTATTATTTTATGTTTGGTTATGCTTTCTATCCTGCTTTTATCTTTAGGATGTTCATCAAACACTGTGGGGATGGAAAATACAGTTGGTGACGATTTA
Organism: uncultured Spirochaetia bacterium; assembly: GCA_964447635.1. Classification (GTDB taxonomy): domain Bacteria; phylum Spirochaetota; class UBA6919; order CAYUUC01; family CAYUUC01; genus CAYUUC01. Next base: position 9,078 of record CAYUUC010000063.1, on the reverse strand, counting down.
GAAAATGAAGGATTTGATAATGAAGGAGAGACTGGTGGATTCTGGTCTTATCGAATTAGCAACGACCCCAACGAAATAGTATATGGGGAGACAAAGACCAGTTATTATGTAAAGAATCTCGAGGGTGAGTTGGATGATAATTTTATTTACTATCATTTTATCGGTGAGTATGGTGATAACATAAAGATAAAGCTAGAGAGCGATTATTTCGATACTTACTTAAACCTGATAGATGAGGAACATCAAATTTTAGAAACCGATGATAACAGCGGTGAAGGAACTAATTCCATGATAGAATATACCCTACCTTATTTTGGGTTAAATAAATATATCATAGCAGTTAGTTCTTCTCCTAAATTCCAAGGTGAAATAGATAATGGAGAATTTAGACTAAGTTTAATCTTGGTTGAATAACATTATCTTCCTATCCTTATTTAACTAATCATAGGATTTTTACTTTACAGTGAATGGTTACAAATAATTAATGGCTATTGGCTTATTAAAGTAGAGAACCTAATAATACCTTCACCAAAAATCATAATAACCGAAATATATGAAGAAAAGTTATAGTAAAAAATTTAGTTTTTATTTAAAATTATGTTATATTATATTAATAGATAGGTGAAAATTCACAAATATAATAAAATTTTTGTAATCTAAAATGAAACCTTAATAGGAAAAAAATGACATACACAAGAATATTAAGATTACTCATTTATCGAGTAAAATCAATATTCCTATTAATAATCTTAATAGGGGGCATCTCAGCCACCCTTTATTCTCAGGATAGATATTTGATGTTCGAGCGTCTAACCACAGATGACGGACTCACTCATAACACTTCTACCGCAATAATACAGGATAGAAACGGCTTTATATGGATTGGGACCCAAAAGGGTTTGAATATATATAATGGTTACGAATTTAAACACTATCAACGGGAAGCTGGTAACCATGACTCCATCTCTGGAAACTTCATCATATGCCTGCTCCAGGACTCCGATGGATATATATGGGCGGGTACTTATGGTCAGGGGTTGAACCGGATAAATCCATCTACCGGGGACATTAAGCATTATCACTCCGATAAAAATCGTCCCGACAGTCTCAGCAATGATGTGGTACTGTCTTTATATGAACATGATGACGGCAATATATGGGTAGGAACACAAAACGGACTTAATATAATCAATCCAGAAAATGATAAAATCAGCAAGCCCTACCAAAAAGCAAATCAAAACAATGAGAACAATTCATTCTTATCCAAGCAGGTCATTTATGATATATACAAGGATAGCGAAGGTTTTATATGGATAGGAACCAGGAAAGGCGTAAACAAAATCCATCCCGATACCGGCATCATCAAATACTATCAGCATGAACCCGATGAGTCCAACACCATAAGCGGGAACATCGTAAGGTGTATATGGGAAGACCATGACGGCTCAATGTGGTTCGGCACTAACAATAACGGATTGAACCATTTTGATAAAGAAACCGAACTGTTTACTCATTATAAGCACATTCCCGGAGATGATACCTCATTAAGCCATGATTATGTAAGGAAAGTCATCACCGACGATTTAAACCAGCTATGGATAGCTACCTGGGGAGGTGGATTGAACCTATTCCAGCGGGATAAAGGGACATTCATCCGATACAGGTATATGACCGGGGATGATACCTCTATAAGTTCCGACGATGTGTTTGACATATATCAGGATAGAGACGGCAATATATGGGTCTCTACCATAACCGGCGGGGTTAATCTTTTTCAAAATTCGCCTTATTTAGTCTACCGAAACAAACCAAACCAGGACAACAGCTTGAGTAGTAATACAGTAAAGACTGTTTATCAGGATGATGAGGGCATCCTATGGATAGGGACGAACAAGGGATTAAACAAGTATAACCCGATAAAGGACCAATACACCGTCTATACCAATATAGAAGGTGATGATACAAGCATCAGCGGGAATTATATACAAACTATATATGATTCTAAGGATGGTTACTTGTGGATAGGGACGAACACCCGGGGTTTAAACCGTTTCGATAAAGAGAAGGAGGTATTCACCCATTATCAACACCGGATGGATGACCCCAATTCTATAAGCAATAATAACATCACCAGCATATGTAGCAGTGATGGTCGTTACCTATGGATAGGGACGGAAAGAGGGGGGCTTAACCGTTTCGATAGGAGGGAAGCGACATTTAAGTCATACATGCCGGAGAAGAATAACCCGACCAGCATATCTCATGATTGGATTTCCGATATAATGAGTGGGGGGAATGGTTATCTATGGGTATCAACTTTGGGCGGTGGATTGAATAAGTTCAATATACGTGATGAGACATTTAAGCAATACTACTATAATCCTAATGATAAAGGGAGTCTAAGCAACAACACCATACTGGGTATAGGGAAGGACGATTACGGCAACCTTTGGGTAGGAACGGTAGAGGGGCTTAACCAATATGTAGAAGAGAGAGACAGCTTTATAAGGTATGCCACATACAATATCAAACTTATCGACAACACGATAAGGGGTATCTCATCGGATGGCATGGGTAACATATGGTTCGGTACCAATAAGGGTATATCCCGGTTGACCATAGCTAGCGGAGAGGTTACGAACTATGATGTCTCTAAGGCATATCCAAGCTCTACTACTCAGTCGGTTTCCTATTGGGATGAAGACACAGGGTATCTGTTTGTCTGCTCGCTTAACGGTTTAATCAAGTTCGACCCTGCAGAAGTCAAAGACCGAGTTTACCAGCCGGAAGTGTATATAACGAATATCACCACCGAGAATAAACCTATAGAGCTGGATAAACCTTTTGAGAAGCTGGATAGACTTAATCTAGACTGGGATAATAACTCCTTCTCCTTCACTTTCGCTGGATTAGAGTATGCCGCCCCGGAGCATATCATATATCAATACCGATTGAAAGGATTTGACAAAGGCTGGATAGAAACGGAAGCCGGTCATCGATATGCAAGATACACCAATCTTAACGGAGGTTCATACCTACTACAAATAAGAGCAAGACATTACGAGAGTGATTGGGCTAGTGAGGATAAATGGGTAAGCTTGATACTAAAAGTGGAAACGCCTCCTTACCTAACTTGGTGGGCTATTTCTATATACTCTATCGGCTTGCTGGGATTGGTTTTAGGGATTACTGTCTACATAAAGAGGGGACAGTTGAAGAAGGTCGAAAAGCAGGATGAAGAGCTTAGAAGGCAAAAAGAGGATGCTGAAAGACAAAGGATACTTAATGAGAAGCTGAAAGAGCTGGATAAGTTCAAGGATAACTTCCTCGCCAATACCTCTCACGAACTAAAGACTCCGATAAACGGCATCATCGGGATAATAGACTCCATGATTGATGGGGCTACCGGCGAACTGACCGAAGAGCAGGTATATAACCTGTCCCTGGTCGCTTCCAGTGGCAGGAGACTTAACAACCTGGTCAGAAACCTGCTGGACTTATCCAGGATTAAGGATACAGGGATTAAGCTTAACAAGACGCCGGTGGACATAAAGACCGTTACTGATACGGTGATATTGTTTATTAATCCTATGATAAAGCGAAAAGACCTCCAGCTTATTAATAAGATAGACCCGGATATCCCATTTGTTTTCGGTGATGAAGAAAGGATACAGCAGATCATGTATAACCTAATCGGGAATGCGGTAAAATTCACTACGGAAGGCGAAATCACAATCACCGCCAATCTTTCCGATGAATATGTCCGTGTAAATGTATCTGATACCGGTATGGGTATACCCGATGATGATATTGACTATATCTTCCAATCTTCTATTCAGATGAAGGACTCCTCCAAACAAGGATATACCGGTAGCGGTTTGGGACTATCTATAACCAAAGAACTTATCGAAATGCATGGCGGGGAGATAAATGTAAACTCTACTGTGGGTGAAGGGTCAAGGTTTATGTTTACTCTGCCAGTATGTAAAGATGTGGCTTCTGATAAAAAGGTTAAACCTGACTTATCCTATACATATCCGGTAGAGGAGGGACTGCTTACTGGTAGTGAAGACGAAAACGGTAGAAGCGGGGATAAGTCTTCCATACTGATTATCGATGATGAAATGCTTAACCGGCGGATACTTAGAAACTATCTGGAGCATAGAGGTTATCGTGTATCCGAAGCAGTTAATACAGAAGATGCTTTATCCTCGATAGAATTAGACAAACCAGACTTAATCCTGCTGGACTTGATGTTGCCAGGGACTTCCGGTTACGATTTATGCCAAACGATTAGGGAAAGTTATACCTCCTTAGAATTGCCGATTATCATAGTAACCATTAAAGATAAGCAGGATGATGTAAATCGCGGACTGGACTTAGGGGCAAACGATTATGTAACCAAGCCGGTGGACAAGAAAGAGTTGCTGTTCCGGGTTAATAATGCCATACTTTCCAAGAAGACAATCGAAGAATTGAATCAGCTTAAGAAAAAGCTGGAGAAGGATGTAACGGTTAAGATAGAAGAAAGCAAGAAAGCAGACGAAGACCTGCACTTATTCAATATGAAGCTGGATGAATCGCAAAATAAACTGATTAGGCTAAATAAATCATTACAGGAAAGCGAAGATAGATTAAAACTCATCCTGGGAGCGGTAGCGGATGGTATATGGGATTATGATATAGAAGCCAGAAAAGTCAAGTTCTATTCAGAATACGATTATCTAAACAGAATGAACTTTATATTCGATGAAATATCCATAGATAGCTTTGATTGGGATAAGTATGTCCATCCCGATGATATAGAACCTCTTTTCGAGGGCATGAGAAAACATATCTCCGGCGAGACAGAGCGATTTGCGGTTGATTTTCGAATACACACCTCCTATAAAGATTGGCACTGGATATCTGCTAAGGGTAAGGTAGTAAAGAGGGATGAAGATAATAATCCGACCCAGATTATCGGTGTCTTTATAGATATAAACAAGAGCAAGCAAGCAGAAGAAGCCTTGATAGACAGCAAGAACAAGCTCAAGTTTGCACAGGAGCTCTCACATACAGGTAACTGGGAATTAGATGTTGCCACCAATGAGGTAAATTGGTCTGAGGAAACATATAGAATATATGGGATGGACCCTGAAAAAGATGCACCTAGTCTGGAAAAGATTGTTGAAATCATACATCCGGATGACCGGGAGATTATAAAAGGCATTTTTAGTGATATCCCCCAGTCTATAGATGATATGAAGGATGTTCATTTCAGGATTATTAGAGAAGATGGCGAAGTCAGACATCTGAAAACCGTAATCAAAGTTATTAAGGACAATAAAGGCAAAATAACCAAGCTAAGCGGTGTCTTACTGGATATAACCGATTTGAAGAAGGCGGAGGAATTGATAATCCGAAATGAGGAGAAACTAAAAACCGCACTAGACGCAGCTAGCCAGGGTGTCTGGGAATGGAAAATCAACGAAAATAAGTTCTTCTGGAATGAAAGGTGGGACCATTTACTAGGCATCACAGACCATAGCTTCGATAAAGACCCTAAAAAATTACTTGAAATGGTTCATCCTGAAGATAAGGAATACATCAAAGACTCCTTGAACTTACTAACCAATAATAAGGATGAGATAATGAAGTGTGAATGCCGGTTTATAACAAATGCCGGAAGAACCATTTGGGTTTTGGTTATGGGTAAAGTCTTCGAAAGAGATTCTCAAGGCAATCCTACCCGTATGATTGGGACTATATCCGATATCACCGACCAGAAGACCGCTTCCCAAAAGCTAAAGAACTCGCTATTGGAGAAGGAGGTACTGTTAAAGGAGATACACCACCGTGTGAAGAACAACCTGCAAATTATATCCAGTCTGATTAACCTACAGTCTAGGTATGTAGAAGATGAAGACATTTTAAACATATTCCTGGAAAGCAGGATTAGAATACAATCCATGGCTTTAATTCATGAAAACCTATATCAATCAGAATCACTTGCTAAGATTAACTTCTACAGCTATGTTAAGACACTCACTTCATACCTCTTCCACTCTTACGAGCTGGATAACAATGTCAAGTACAAAATCAATGTTGAAGAAGATATCAGCCTAAATATCAATACTGCAGTGCCATGTGGACTAATTATCAACGAATTGGTCTCCAACGCTTTCAAATACGCCTTCCCAGAAGGTGAGGAAGGCATGGTCAATATCGAATTCAAATCCAAACCAAAGGAATACTATATATTAAGGGTTAGTGACAATGGAATAGGTCTACCAGAAGACATAAAACCGGAAAATTCCGCCTCCCTCGGACTAAATCTGGTCAGGATACTCGTTAACCAGCTTGACGGTGAAATAGATATAGTAAGGGATAATGGAACATCATTTGAGATTAGGTTTATGGAAGTTGATGAGTTTTAGGGTAAAGCTCCTCAAAGATTAAGCCACCATATCCCCGTACATTCGGGAACGATATTGTTCGGATTGGATTCAATCGATTCAGATGCTGTTTCACCGAAAAAGAAGCCTATCAATTCCCTAGCTTCTTCCATGCTGTTAAACTTAAAATCGGTCCTTACCCACTTCTTGGAAAAGCCATACTTATCTTCCAGATAATCATAAAACTCGACCAGCTCCAATGGAGGGGATGGCTCTTCTGATACAGTGCCTAGTGTTTCGATGATGGTTATAGTTCCGCCAGTACGGCATAAGCGGATCATCTCTCTTATAGCGCGGTCAATCTCCTTTTCCCACTTATCATGGTTCTCGATAACCAGTGAGGATATGCTCCACCCTGATATGATAAGGTCTGCTGACTTATCCGGCATGGGGATGCTTCGATTGTCAGCCTGCCTTATGTGCCAGTTGTATGAATCGGTTTCTTTTAGGTTTCTCTCCGCAAGTCTAAGCATATTGAGGGATGCATCGAAAAGGTTAATTGAGTTAGCAAACGGTGTTAGTAGTAAACTTAATCGTCCTGTTCCTGCACCCATATCGATGATATCCAAACTCCTGACCTCAGGATGTACTATTTCTATTATCGCCTGTAAAAGGTTGTTCTCATGGTCTTCCTTTCTTATTAGCATGTCGTATTTATCAGATTGGTATTCGTATATATGATGGAAGTCTATCATAAGGAATCCTTATTCCAAGATTAATAAGGCTTTTCGATAAAGTTTAACCAAAGAGGAATCCGCCTAATGAAAGGTAAGAAATGGTTGGTAAGATGTCAATAGATGTTTGATGGTTTAGTAAAAGACATATACCTTTTCTTTAATATTATTCAGGTCGAGTTCCCATGCTCTTTTCCTCACTCCATCAAAATAGGCAAGTCCTTCATTGCTGATTAAATACTTCTTTTCCCTTAGGTTTTTAAGAAGGATATTTCTATCGTAGTGATAACCGGCTTTCTCCAGTATATCCAGGCATTTGGTGGTGTATAATATTAGCTTTCCATTTGAGATTTTGTAATGCTTACCGCTGATTATGGATAGGGTATCATCTTCAAAAAAGCTGCTGGTTTTGATCTTCTTTTTGGTTAGCTTATATAGGTTGGTTAGGAAATCAGTACTAATATCCCTATGATTATCATAATCTTCGCTTTTTTCCATAGGTTTAGTAATAGACTTCTTTTTCTTGAATACTATTGAGTCTTCATCTATAACATTAGTATAGGTCAGAACCATAGCATATAAGACGATATTCTTCAATTCCCGTATGTTACCGGGATAATCGTATGATACCAATTTGTGCCTGGCTTTTGTTGATAAGACAACCTCCGAGCCGTCGTTTTGAGTGGAGTTTTGCCTGATGAAGTATTCAGCTAGTGGGATTATATCTTCTTTCCGATTTCTGAGCGGTGGTATCTCAATATGCAACCCATTTAACCTGTAATATAAGTCTTCCCTGAATTTGCCCTGTTCAACCTGCTCCTCCAGGTTCTTATTAGTTGCGGATATAATCCTGATATCCACTGTCTCGGTTTTAGTCTCGCCTACCCTTTGTATCTCCTGATGCTCGAGTAGCCGCAACAGCTTACTCTGCATGTTTTTCGGCATTTCTGCTATCTCGTCCAGGAATACGGTACCCTTATTAGCACTTTCAATCTTACCCATCTTATTACTGACAGCTCCGGTGAAAGCACCTTTCACATGACCGAAAAGCTCGCTTTCCATCAGATTAGCTGGTATGGCTGCTGAATTGATTTTGATATATGGATCATCTTTCCTCTTGCTGAGTGTTTGTATCAAATCAGCGATGAGTTCTTTGCCGGTACCGCTTTCCCCCATGATTAATATTGAATAGTCTGTATCAGCAAACCTTGGTATATGGCTAAGCAGTGTTTTCATCTTATTGGATTTGTATATGATTTTATTCCTGGTGTATTTATCTATATCAGAAGTGATTTGGTCTACTTTTTCCAGCTCTTGGTCTTCCCTTATCTCCTTTTCTATTTTCTGAACCATGTTTATAAGTCTCTTGAAATCAATAGGTTTATCAAGGAATTCGGCCGCTCCTTTCTTTATTACATTTACAGCTAATTCCGTATCACCGTATTGAGTAACCAGTATGAAGTGTATAAGCGGATTAATGCTCTTTACTTTCTTCAAAAGCTCCACACCATTAATATTCGGCATTCTAAAGTCGGATATCACCAAATCTACATGTTGTTCTTTTATTATGTTTAATGCTATTTCTGGATTATTCGTATCAATAACATGATATGACCTATCTTTTAGTATATTGGACGCTAATTCCCTTTCATCATCGATGTCGTCTACATATAAGATAACCATATATAAAACCTTTTTTATAAAACAAATTTAATATAATAACAAACTATAAGTTCACATGTTAAATTATAAATACAATTTAATAATAGTTGAAACTTTTGTATACATTATGTTAAATTTTTACCAAAATTAAAGAAAGAGCTTGCCTACAATTCATAAATTCAGAAAGGGATTAATAGATTAGTATAAAAATTTTGTTTTGGTGTTGACTCGATTGGCTGGTTTTTGTTATATTTTATTATGCTAATAATAGAATGACTGTTCGTTCATTATTGATGAATGGTTTT
>CAYUUC010000062.1:0-15125 GCA_964447635.1 uncultured Spirochaetia bacterium | reverse complement strand
AGCTTGAGGAAGTTTTTGCAATTACTCTTATGGATACTTATCCCGTTTAAACGGGTGACGAAGCCGGCTATCTTATCACCGAGAACCGGTTCGCAACATTTCGCTATCTTAACCGGGATATTACTCATACCCTCCACCATGATAATGTTATCATCCTTCTGGGTGAAGTCTTCCAGTACCTGCTTTTCTAAATCATTCTGGTCGTCTTCAGCTTTATTTATTATTTCGATATACTGCTTGATTTTCTTAGTAAGGTCGGTTTCATTGATACCGGAGAAGCCGACATCAGCATAGATACCTTCCTCATCTATAATACTTCCCTGAACTTTTAAGTAATGCTGGACGAGATTATCCTTCATCGGACTGTCTGATGGGATACCCAGGCTTTTCAGTACATGTATGAATAGGTCTCTCCCTCTATCCAGCTTGTCTCTGTACTGGTGGGAGCGGAACCATTGCTTAATCTTGTTCTTGGCACGGCTGGTCTTAACAGATTTAAGCCAATCAGAACCGGGATGTGCCCGATTGTTGGTAATAATCTCCACAATGTCGAAGCTTTTGAGTGGTGCGTGGAGAGGGATTAGCTTCGTAGCATCGTCTCTGGTAATCCGTGCTGCTATACACTTATTACCGATATCGCTGTGGATATGGTATGCGAAGTCTATTGCCGTAGAGCCTTTTGGCAGGTCGATAACCTCGCCGGTTGGTGTGTAGCATAGGATTTGGTCTTCCAGGATGTCCGCCTTTAGCTCTTCTACAAAGTTTTGCTTACGGTTTTTCATCTCCTGTGCCCAATTCTTGATTCGTCTAATCCATCTTAGATTATCTTCTATGTATTTAAGCTGGCTTTCATTACCATTTATGTTCTCCTTATACTTCCAATGGGCGGCGATACCCTCTTCAGCTATCTGGTGCATCTTCTCTGTGCGTATCTGTATCTCTGCCAGTTTGCCGATATGGGTAACGACGGTTGTGTGCAAGGATTGATAACCGTTCTCCTTCGGATTGCTTATGTAGTCTTTGAAGCGGTCAGGGACAGCCGTCCATACGTTATGGACTACTCCCAACACGGTATAGCATTGGGTTATGTCTTCGGTTATCACTCTGATTGCGGTAAGGTCATATATTTCATTGAAATGATAACCCTTCTTCATCTTTCGGTAAATGCTGTATATGTGCTTTGACCTTCCTGTTATGAAGTTGTAACTCACTTGTTTGTCTTTCAGAATGCTCTTTAGGTAGTGTATAAGGTTGTTTAGGTATTTGTCCCGCTCGGTACGCTTCATACGAACATGTTTATCTATATAATCATAGGTCTTACTCTCAAGATGCTTCATCGTCAGGTCTTCCATCTCAGACTTTATCTTATACATACCTAGACGGTTAGCCATAGGGGCATAGATCTCTCTTGTCTCCAGGGCTATCCTCCTCTGCTTGTTTTCAGGACAATATGATAGCGTTCTCATGTTGTGGAGACGGTCAGCTATTTTGATGATGACTACACGAATGTCCTTAGCGGTGAATAATATCATCTTTCTCAGATTCTCGTTGAACCTCTCCGCCCTGGACTGGTAATTGATATTGCTTATCTTGGTTACACCGTAGACTATCTTAGCCACTTCCGAGCCGAACTCCATCTTTATCGTCTCTGTGGTTACTTCATTCACATCCTCGATAGTATCATGTAGAAGACCGCATGCTACGGTTACCGCATCCATATCCATATCCTTTAGGATACGTGCCACCTCGTATACATGGCTGAAGTAAGGTTCGCCTGATGTCCTTTTCACACCGGAATGAGCGTAGCTGGCGAATGCGTATGCTCTGATGATAAGGTCTCTTTCGTCTATGCTGAAGTCATTACTTAGAAGCAGGTTTAATGCGTAATCGTCTTTCAGTCTCACTGTGTTTTCCGTATATAGCCTCCATTTGGTTGTCTTTACTACATAATAATAAAGATAGCACCGTTTTTGTCATTTTCAACAAAAATTATAACTCTAATATTATTAAACACATTTAAATCAAATTATACGAATCCGTTTAAAAAAGCCTAAAGTAAAATTTAAACCGATAGATATATTTTATTATACTTGATGTGAACTTATTCTAAGATTTTGTTTCCCGGAGGCGTTACCACATTGATTAAGAAAGTGATTGCTCTAGCGGTGTTAAGCTTTGTTCTGATTATAACATGCTTGAATATACCTGATAATACAAAAGAAAAGAAAGAACCGGAGCCTAAAGACGAAAGCTTCTATTTTGACATTACCGAAGAGTACAATACAGAAGAGGTGGACGAAACCGAGGACATCCCGGTCCCTATGGAGTATGTAGAAGAGGAAGGCGACTATTCACAGCAGAAGGTGGAAACGAGCTATTCAGAAGACATCGACGAGTTTAATTTCAATATTTACAAAGGCATCATAAGCGACATACTGAAAATCATAAAAACCAACAGCAGTAGAAGGTCTATACTAAACAACCTAAGGAATTATGAAATCTCCACTTTCGAAATCCTTTACACTATGCATAATGTCCTATCTGAAGCGGAGGAAGAAAGCAAGTTAAACATCCTGTATAAGATAAAGAATGATAAGACCTTCCACGAATTCCTTAAACTGGCGCCGGATTATGCTGAAAGCACCATCATAGCAGAAATCTTCCAGAAACTCTCATTCCTAAGCGAAGGAATAGACTACGATACCGCAAGCGAGTAATCATAAGTCGCTAGCTATTCCTCGATATCCTTCTTGGTATCCTCTATCTCCTTCTTAGCATCGTTAATGGGTTGTTGAACATCGCTTAAAGTCTTCCTGAACTCCTTTATGCCTTTACCTAATCCCCTGGCAAACTCCGGCAACTTCTTCGCACCGAAAAGTAGCAGGATAGCGAGGAAGATTAGTATTATTTCCGTAGTTCCTATCCCCATAATACATTTCTCCTTGGTTACTAAATGGTCCTATAATAGGATATATATCTAAAAGATAAACCCAAAAACCAAATTTAGCAAAAATGGATAGAACATAAATTATCCATTAAACCCGCCCACGATAGAAGCAAATCTTTTAATACATTACTACTATATTAATAAGTTCATTTCACTAAGGCGAATATACCGGCAAAGTCCCCTCCTGTTTGTCTGCGGGAAAGCTCCGGGAGGTACATCTGCGATACACCACCATCCAGGTATAACGCATCATCACATCTTAGAGGGGATTTGAATAACATGGCGAAATCGTAGAAGTTCACCGGTTGATTGGATATAGCAAAGACTACCCTTCCCATATCATCTATCCCTACACCATTCCGGATGAACTTACTTTGAGAACCCTTATTGAAAGAGGGATGTACTTCACCATCGTAGAGGAGCATCGGTCCGGATTGGCTGGCAATCCATATCTTATGATACCTTACCCGGAAATAGTCTTCAGACCGTATGATTAAGCTCTCACCATCATAATTTATTAGAAATATGCCATTGGGCTTGAGATAGAAATCGCCGAAGCCATCACCCAGATTATTGTTAACCAGCTTGCGACCCCCTTCTATGTATAAGCCGAGAGGGGCTTGGTTCTTGTTATAGGAGCCGGCGTTGGTTGCGAAGATGAGCTCCCGTCCTGCTTCTTCCTCCACGAATGACTTTACCCCGGCGATATCGGCAAACCTTACTCCGTTATCGTCCTTCCAGTAAAGCTCCAGCTGAGCCATTCCGGTATCTATGCTTATGGTATCGTATGAGTTCCCCCGGAAGTCGATCTTTTCCACTTGGTATGCCTGGCTGATGTCTCCTGTATACCTGGATGGTCCTTCTATATCGGGTTCATCCCCGTTAATATCCTTTGCATCATCGATTTGGTTTCGGTTTCGGGGATTATCCGGCATATCTTCGGTGGCTTTGAAGTATATTAACACGACGATTCCGATTATAACCAGAATATTGATTAGAAGTGTACCTGAAAATTTCTTCATGATAATGATTTTCTCCTTGTTAACCATTTAAACATTAACTTAATCGGCTTTTATCAGTTCTGATTAAATATAAAATGAGTATTCATCAGAGAGCATTATTCGAATAATATTCACTTTTTTCCGGATTTTACAAAACATAACTTAAATATGACAATAAATAAAATAGTTAAATGTACTTATACCAATTTCATTTAATTTATGGTAATAAATAAAATTAGGTTTATCTAAAAATCAATACTGAAGATAATATTAATATTTGAAATTGGTTTTAAAATACCAATAATTATCAATTATTGGTATTACTTATCACTTAATATAAAATACATATTAGCGGAATAATCGGTAACTTACATTTATTGTATTAGTTACGGTTACTTTCTCTCTTCCCTATACCTCTTTGTAAGATAAGGGGTATGGGGATAATTTTTTAATGAATTTTGGATAAAAAATAGTTGCTAAATTGTTTATTAAAATTAAAAAATTTATTATCGTTATTATAAGGAGTACCGAATGGTTATAATAATATCATAAGGTTTAATATTATGGAAGGACATTTAGAAGCCATTGATATAATAAATAAAATAAATAACAAAGAAGATATACATTATAATGGTTATATAATAAACGGTGAACTCGATTTTACCCAAGTGAATAATATCCAATCGGAGAGGGAGTTTTTCTATCGTAGCCAGATTAATTCTGAAATAATTCTAACCAATTGTACCTTTACCGAGAAAGTAATTGCATTTAAATCCACCCCTGAAGGTAAATACTATAGTACATCTTTTAATAAGGATGTTGATTTTAGGAATTCTACTTTTAGGAAAGGCGTTAATTTTAATTTTGCCAAATTTCGCAAGAGTGTAATATTTAATATATGAGGTCTTCCTTTAGTAATAATCCAAATCCTTCCTTGATTTTTATAAACTGTCCATATAAATTTAAAATGGGATTAAATGACAATGATTATATGATTTATTATACTCATATTATTCTTATTATAATTCAATTTGAAAACAGACTAGTAGATTAGGATAGAATAGATGAAACTCTTGAATTATTCAACAAGGAAGATTATACACAGGAAGAACACCTTTGATAGGAGTAAAGACGATTACCTACCAGCTTTGATACGGAAACAGGCTGATAACGGGAGGAAATACGCCAACCTATTATACACCTTAGGAGAGTGGAAGGAAGCCGAAACCCTGATAAAAAAATATGTTGATATGACCGTCTCTTACAGTATGGAAGACCTGGAGGCATACACCAAACACCTCCTCGCTAACCTATACATAGACAAAAGCGAGTATAAAGAAGCCAGGAAGCTGTTAATGGGTGCTGGTAAGTTATACAACAAGCTGGGACTCGATAATGAGTTTTCTCATGTATTGGGCAATATTGGAAATATATATTTCAAAACCGGCGACTATAAAAAAGCATTCAAGTACTATCAGGCACAGCTTAAGCGATGTAGAAAGCTACAAGAAATCAAGGGAGAAATACTCGCCTTAGGCAATATCGGCATACTATACCGGCTACAAAGGGAGTATGATAAAGCCATGGAATACTACCAGCAGAGCCTTAAACTCGCCCTGGAAATAGATTACAAGGCAGGAATCGCCAGAGCATACGGCAATATAGGCACGGTTTACAAAAACCTGGGAAACAAAGTTAAAGCCATGGAATACTACCAAAAAAGCATAGATGAGTTTAACCGCATTGGCGACAAGAAGAGCAATGCTATCAATATGAACAACCTTGGCAATTACTATGCAGATAATGGTATGCTGGATAAAGCTATTGAATGCTATAAGGAGCTTCTGAACATCTCCGAGGAAATTGGTTATTTAATGGGGATAGGCTATGCTGCTCAGAATATCGGTATTACTTATTCAGAAATGGGGAATTTCTACCTTGCTGATAAGTATTTACAATACGGATTTAAGGTCAGCGAAAACATAAATGATATGAGCGGAATGGCTTATTCACTATGGTGTATAGGACATAATTATATAAGACATAATGACTATAAGAAGGCAGAAGACCTGTTCGATAGGGCTATAAAGTTATGTATGAAAGAAGAAAGTCAAAAGTTCTATATGCCTATATATTACTATTATAAAGCATATACCATGTTATACCAGCATAGAAAAACCATAATCGAAAACCCACCAATGTTTGATAGGATAATGCAACCCGTCGAACAATCGTTGAGGATAGCCGAAGAGATTAAAAGCGAACAGGATGTCTATAATGCTAAAGTTCTGATGAATATTCTAAAAGCGTTAAATGGTGATGAACTAGCGATAACCAATCTGGAAGGATTGACCGGCGAAGCTCCAGATTCAGCTAGCCGGGCTTATGCGTATTATGAACTGTTCCAACTTACCCAGAAAGAGCATCACCGGAAAGAAGCACTGAAAGCACTAAAGACCGCCAATAAGGAAAAACCTGATATACTAAACAAGAACCGTATAGACCACCTAATCAAAGCTTCCACATCCAATAGATAAATCCTACCGAGAGATACCACCTTGATTATCAATCAGAACTTAATAAACCATCCTTAACCGCTTTCTTGGAATACTTAGAGGGCTTTATAGAAACCGCTTTCTCCGCAAATATAGGATAATCAGCCATCCCCAAACGCTTCATCAACACAGCACAATCATAAAACATCTCCGCTGTCCCCGGATATAGCTGTATCGCCTGCCTATAACTGGTAAGAGACTCCTGATACTCCTTGGAACGGTAGCGGTCTATGGCTTGCTTCTTGAGTAACTTGGCATATTCCTTACGAACATTGATTAGGATGAATCCATAATCGTAAACATAATCGGCAAAATAAGGCTGAACCACCACCCATGACTTATCCGGCGAGAAGTATAAATCATAATCATTCACATCACCAAGACTCGCCGCCCAGCCACTGGTATTTGAGAAGATTAAAAACTCATACTCGGTAGAATTGACATCGTAGATGGACACATAAAAACCCTTCTTGGTCTCGGTTTGATACCTGTCCACCCTAAACCAGAAGAAATCTGATTTTAAGTACTGGTCAGCTCCTTCATCATAATTGTATGTCTCGATAAATCCTGCTTCCGAATATGACTTAGCCTCTTGCTTGTCTTTCGTCTTATAAGAGATAGTCTTACCTTTGTCCCCCGGGTATAAATCCATGACATAGTATTCCGAATCGAGTTCATACAGCATGTATTTGGAGTCAGCCGAGAAACCGATAAACTTTACATCCCAGACACCGGTGCTGAATTTGGATATGTTCTTTACCCCAGTGGTATTATACGCCTTATATGGTTCGTATCCAGCGATGGTTAAACCATAGGGATAGCTGTCGTAGCTTTCATCGATTAGGGGTTGGTCATCGGTTTTGCTTGGTAGGAATGCAGAGTATATCTTCTGTTCCTGATGCAGGTCAATCTGGTTAATAAGGTGTTCCATCTCCTTATCAGGGAGGATATAGCTTTCCCCTTCCTCTGATATGTCATTCATCTGCCGGTTATAAGTCCCACAAGCCATTACAGACAACAATATAACCAATGTAACTGGTATAATTATCTTTCTATATGCTATCATTTATCTTCTCTTGACCTATCAATTCAGTTAAAACTTCACTTAAATAATATACTTATAAATGCCTTTATTGGCAAACAACCAATACCTGCCCCCTTTCTATAACTTAATAGATATCCAGTGGAAGATGTCTTCTGCTAGGTTGCTCATCAGCCCCTTAGTGCATAAATGGTCGTCACCTTCCCTTATCCACAAGTCCGAACCGGGTATTACCCTATGCATGGCTCGGGCGTGACTTAGGGGGACAAGTTCGTCCTTAGTCCCGTGGACGATTAGAGAAGCTCCCCTGGTCTGCCTGATGTATCGTTGGTAGTCCAAATCATTTGTCCATTGCTGGAGTTGTTCTTTGGTATCGAGTCCAGTGTAGACCATCTCTCTTCTGACCTGGAAGTCCGGCTTATGCTTTCTTATACGGTTTATATCATAGAAAGGACCACCTATTCCTGCACTAACCTTTATCCGCTGGTCTAATCCGTGTGCAAAATGAGCGAGACCTCCACCAAACCCCAATCCAAAGCAGGCAATAGAAGCGGGATTTATCTCCTCCCGCCCCTGCAGGTAGTCTATAGCTAAGGATATGCTTCGTTGATAGTCTTCCTTACCCCTGAACTTGTTGCCGGAGAGACCGCTTTCTCCCCAACCGCAAGGGTCGAAGTCGAATACAGCCAGACCATTCATTAGGGCGGCGTTCTCCAAACGATAGTTGAATTCCTTAACCCCGTTATTGCCCTGTATGATTATGACTACGGGATAAGACGGCTTGCTGGTTTTCGGTAACCGGTATAAGCCATATAGCTTTCCAACCGGGAATGCCAGTTCGACTTTTTCTGCACTCTGCTGGTTAAGCCTTAGAAAGCTATCATGACATGCTATGGCTTTCCTGTATATAGGTTTGATGTCATCGATGGTGAATATGAACAGTTGAGAGGTGAGGTAGTATATAGATGCCCGATGATAGTATGAGCATGCTTCCTGGTTTCGCCCGGATAACTCATTACTACGAGCCTTCGCTTCCAAAGCATCCCCCAACTCGATGAAGCATTGGTGGGGGAGGTTGCCTTTCTTGCAGGTCTTTGAGATGGTCTTCTCAATCTCTTTACGGCCTGCTCCGTAATAGACAAGCGAATCTATAAACATCTTGAATACCGGCATCTTAAGGATTTTACCGCTCTTCATCGCCCGTTTAAGTAAACCTTCCTGAATACTGACTGGCAGAGAGGCGAAGATTCGCTTTGATAGGCTCATGGTTAAGGTTCTCCTTAATCATTTGTCTTATTCTATATTAATCGGTTCTTTCTAGATATAAATCAACTTCGCTGTTTATCAAAACATTGTTGAAAATCTAACCAAATACATCGTTTCCTATGTAGAATCTCTACAATCAAATATAATATCAATATAGGGAATAATCATAGATAGGTGAGGCTTATCTTAAGGAAAAATATGGTTATGCTTGAATTTCGTTCTTCTTTCGCTCTTCTATTCCGATAACCTGGTCGTCGCCGTATTTCTCGAAATTAGCGGTCATGAACACGGGTTCCATCTCTAAAGCATCGGTAGGGCATATCTTTACGCATTCTTCGCAATAGGTGCATTTGCCCATTCTTAATACGATGCGGTTTTTCTTCTTACCGTCAATCTCCACTTTATACAGTTCGATAACATCAGCAGGACACACTTTATGACATAAAGCACATCCGATGCATTTGTCGTAATAGTATTTGATTTTTCCTCTGAAGCCTTCCGGCACTTCCACCGGTGGATGTATCTTTCCTTTAGCCAGGAAGTCCACGATAGACTTCGGCATACGCTTTGAAGGGAATTTGTTCACCGACTTTTTGGTGAAAAATTGCTTCAAAACTGTTTGTACTGCTTTTAACATGAAATCACTCCTTTAATCTATATTAAGCAATAGTTCAGTCGGATTAGAAGATGGCTAATGTATCCAGCCAAATCATGACTAACCCGGCTAAGCCAATTGCGGATAATGCTATTATAAACAATCTCGCTACATGATGAATCTTTAATCGGGCGAAACCAATCCTCACCGTGATAACCGAGATGAAGTAAATGATACCAACCTTAAGCAAGAACAGTATCACATCCAGCACTGCGGTGAAGTCAATACCACCGATTATCGCTTCAACACCGAATATGTCCACAAACCCATAAGGTATGAACAATATCACAATCAAAGAGGTAAATGCCAGAGCCTTAGCTCCTTCTGCCAGATGGAAGAAAGCAAGGTTTCTACCGGAATACTCCGCCAGAAGCCCTTCTGCAATCTCAGTCTCTGCTTCTGCCTGGTCAAAAGGTATCTTGGCAAGCTCTGCGGGGACGACTACCAGCAAAGTCAGCAATAAAAGTATACCGCCGATTATGCCTATCGGTCCTTCCATACCAGCCCATATCGGATTCTGGGCGATAGTGTGTAAGGAGAAGGGTGCGAGTCCCGGATTCATCATAGACATCTTCCAGCCTATGGTTATTGCTGCAATAGCCAGTGGTAGCTCTGTACTGATGAGTATAACCGTCTCCCTCTGTGAACCAACCGAAGCATACGGTGAACCCGAAGAAAAACCGCCTATTATCATCGCTATACCTGGTATCATAAGTAGATACAATATCACTATTATATCGCCGATGTTAAGGAAGAACGGGTCTAACCCGAACATCGAAGCAAAATATGGTGTCCAAACATAGAACAAAAGGACGATAGATGATACTAAACAAAGCAATGGAGCACCATTGAATACCCATTTAACCGCATTCTCAGGTACCACATTCTGCTTCATCATCAGCTTCCTTAGGTCATGAAACGGCTGTAGAATAGGAGGACCTATCCTAGACTGATAGTAAGCTGCAAATCGTCTGTCGAAGCCTTTAAAGTATAAACTAATGATTATCCCGACTATCAGCATACCAATAGGTATGACTATCGCAAACAATAGTAATTCTAGCATTTGTTGAACCTCTTTTGTTTTTCTATACTCATTTTATGTAAATCAGATGTTGTTAATACATATTTACTTCCGTTCTTTAAAAAGGTCATCCTGTCTGAACATGAGATACACGGGTCGATACCTGCAATAATGATAGGCAGGTCCGCTATCTCCGCTCCATTCAGCATAGGATGCCATGAGGTAATGTTAGAGTAAGTGGAAGCCTTAACCCTCATCGATACAGGACCGGATTTCTTGTCCAGTATATTATAATGGGTGCATTCGCCTCTTGGTCCTTCGTATCTGCCGATGCCGTCACCTTCAACCTTCTTCAGTTTGTTGATCATCTTGTTAGCATTAGGCTCGGAACAGATTTCACCATCAGGCATATTCTCCATACACCAGTTGATGATGTCGCAGGACTGCTTAAGCTCAAGAACTCTTACCAGGACTCTATCATAGAGGTCACCCACGGCTGTTCTTCCGATGGTTTCCGGAACCATAGGTTCCAGCCAATCCATATCAGCATAAGCATTAATCGGATAATCACACCTGACATCTTTCCTGACGCCGGATGCTCTTGCTGTAGGACCGACGGTGCACAGTTCGAGTGCTTCTTGATTGGTCAAGATGCCTACATTCTGTATCCTGGTCTGAATGCTGGCTTCGTTTAGGAACACATCATAAGCCCTTTCGTACACATCCATATAAAGGTTGACCACTTCTTCCAAAATGGGGAACTGGTCTTCCCTGATGTCCCTTCTAACACCGCCTATGGTAAACATAGCATAGTTTATTCTGTTACCAGTTATGTTTTCCAGAGCGTCAAGGACTTTCTCCCTAACATTCCATACATAATAGAACAGGGTGTCGAATCCAATCTCATGAGCGGCAACCCCGGCCCAAAGCAGATGGGAGTGGAGTCTTTCCAGCTCGTTTATGATACATCGGATGTATTTGCCTCTAGGCGGAACTTCGATTTCGGCTGCGTTCTCTATGGAGAGGCAGTATGAAGTGGGGTGCGTGGATGAACATATCCCACATACCCTTTCCAAAAGGTAGATACATTGTATGAAATTTCTTTTGGTGGCTACCCACTCTATAGCACGGTGAGTATAACCCATATCTATGTCAGTTGAGACCACAGTCTCGCCTTCTATTTCAAAGGTAAACTTTAATGGTTCCTTAAAAGCAGGGTGCGTAGGACCGATGCTTAAAGGATAAGTTGTTTTTTCGGCCATTATTCATTCTCCTCAATTTTTCTTTTTTTATAAAAGTCATCATATCCAAAACCGAGGTCGTCTCTTCGAGGTTTCATACCCTTCTCGATTTCATCCATATGATGCGGGGTAAAGATTCTTCTTTTATCTTTCGCCCCAATAATATTAACACCGACCATCTCAATTGTTTCCCTTTCAAACAAATCCATTCCAGGAATAAGGTCAACGATGGACTGGACGGTAGGATTATCCTTGGATAACATTACCTGAAAGATAACAGGTAATTCCGAGAAGTTGCTTTGACCACCATATATGGTTAATGGATAGATTAATTCCATCTGTTCCCCATGTATTTTGTGAGTCATAGGAGCGGCCGCATGAGGAAAATCTATATCTTTTAGGAAAGCCACCGCATCATGCAGTGTTTCCCCATTTATCTTAATCCAGACTATCTTCTGGGGTTTTTTTGTCTTTGCACCTTTGGTTTGTTCTCTTAGCTTTGTTTCTAAGATTTTATCGCCAAATTCTTTCTTAAATTTTTTTAATAATTCTTCAGCGCTAATAATCATTTCTTCTTCTCCAATGATTCCAACTTCTCCCAGGCTCTTGCCACGCCGTAAATGATAGCTTCCGGTCGTGGAGGGCATCCAGGAACATAAACATCAACGTCAACATATTTATCGATGGGTCCCGCCATAGAATAGGAATGCTGGTAAACGCCTTTGGATATACCACAACCGCCTATAAGCATTACCAATTTAGGCTCGGGAACCTGGTCGTAAACTCTCAATACCAGGTCTTTTATCTTTTCGGTTAAAGTTCCGGTAACCAGGAGAACATCTGCATGTCTTGGTGTCCCCACTAATTTTACACCAAACCTCTCAGCATCGTATCTGGGAACGAGAGTCGCAAGTATCTCTATATCGCAGGCATTACATGAACCGGTATTCATGTGATAGACCCACAGAGACCGTTTAAACACATTGGGTAGTAACTTTTTACTCATAATAAGCCTCCGTTAATGAGCAGTAAGACTACAGACATTGTGATGATGAGCCACTTTATGTAATCGGTGAGGTCGCCGGTGTGCATGTTCCTCAATACATTGTAGTAGGAATTAAGAGCCTTGGTTATACCCCAATACAGGTTTTCAGACTGTATATTATAGTTAATCTCATCTAAGTTACCGGAATAGAAGGGTTTAACCTGACCGGTCTCTTTGTTGTAGTCTTCTCTGAAAAAGATTTTTCCGAAAAGCCATGTCAGTAGCAACACCACCAGAATCACGATGACTAAAAGCAAAGGATTCCACATTAATACTCCGCCATCATCCTGTCCTGAATATAGGCTGCCGTCATTAACCTGGAAAAACTCATACACCATATCCATTATACTCATTGCTTTCCTCTATATTTAATTAATTTATCTTATACACTATAATACATTGATCAATCCTTCAACAGCAGGATTGACTACATACTCTAATACAACACTCGGGAATAATCCAAACAGCACTACCAATGCTATAAGTATTATCATTCCGAGTTTCATCCCAAACGGGAGTCTATCCTGGTTAATGATGAGGTCATCCCTCTTCGGTCCCAGGAAGGCACTATAGAATACCTTTATGAATATCGCTAAAGTCAATATTGATATAAATAATGCCACTATCGCCACTATCGGACTGAACATGTAGGTTGATTCATATATCAATATCTTGGATGCGAAACCGTTAAACGGAGGTACACCGACAATAGCCAGCGAACCTACTATGAAAGCGATAGTGGTAAGCGTATCCCGATGAGCCATACCAATCATCTTGTTAAGATTCCTCGTACCGAAGCGTAAGACCATCACTCCTGCTGTCAGGAATAACAAACCTTTATAGAACGCATGGTTCATTATATGGAAGATACCACCGGTCATCGCTGTCCTTCCGTATTCCTCGAAAGCTCCAGGGTCTGATGTACTATGGAGGGTCGCCAGACCTACACCCACACCGATAAGCATGTATCCGGTCTGGGAGATGGCACAATAAGCCATCAGACGCTTTACATCTTTCTGGATAAGACCCATAGTCAGTCCGACAAAACCCGATAGCAAACCAAGTACTATTAGTATCCATCCCAGCGTATCATAGTTAATCGTCATCTCACCACCGTGACCAAAAAGGTCAAAACCGAAACGGAATAGCCCGTATAAGCTTGCCTGAGATGATATGACCAGCATAGCTGTTATAGGAGCAGGTGCCTCCGAGTAGGTATCGGGTACCCACATGTGCATCGGTATTGCCCCCGCTTTCATCGCTAATGGTATCAAGATGAGTACCATCGCCATCTTATCGGCAAGCGAATGCGTCATCACTCTTTGTATATATGTTATATTGAATGAACCGTATTGTGCATAGAAAAGTCCTATACCGATTAACAGTAAGCTGGTAGCGATAGCACTAATCAGCAGGTATTTATAACCGGCATAAGATGGATGCTTCTTCTTTACCCGGAAGGCTACGAGAGCCGCCGACGATATGGATAGTACCTCTAAGAAAACGAAGAAGTTGAACAAATCGTTGGTAAATACCATACCGAGAATACCGACGAATATAAGCAGTAGAAGGACATAGTAATAATTCTGGTATGATTTTTTGGAGATGAACTTCCATGAGTAGATTAGTGCAACTAAAGAGATGATACCCGCACTAATCGCCATGAATATGGAGAATCCATCGATTTTAAGTGCTATCCTAATAGGGAAATCCAAACCTTCCGGCGTTAGCTGGGAGGGGTCTTGTGCACCAAGTACATAGAATATGGGTTCCACGTTCTCCGGCCCACCCTGTATCAGATTCCCGAACAGCATAAAGATAAGCACATTCGTCGCCAGTAAGACGAGTAAAATAAAAGCATTACGGATATTATTACCTAAAAGTCCGATAATGGGGGTCAAGAAAGCCGCCACTAGCGGAACACCTATTATTAAAATTGGTAAATGTTCAGTCATTTTCCTCTACGCCTTTCAACCTTCTTATATCTATAGTATTATTGTTCTTATATGTTATAATGGCAAATGTCAGCATCAAAGCGGTCGTTGCAAGACCGATAACGATATTTGTAAGTATTAAAGCTTGTGGAGTTGGCAATACCATCGACAAATCCTCAAGCTTCGGTGCCAGTGTGAATATTGGAGCGGTGCTGTTCGGAACATATGCAAGAGCAATGAGGAACAGGTTAACTCCGGCTTCTATAACATTAAGGGCTATTACTATCTTGATAAGATTCTTCTTGAATAAAACCGCAAACAACCCAAAAGCTATCAAAAGCACGACCGTGATGTATAATACAAGATCCATACTGTTTGTTACTCCAAGTTTTGTTAGATATATTCTAATCTATTATAT
>CAYUUC010000061.1:0-15440 GCA_964447635.1 uncultured Spirochaetia bacterium | reverse complement strand
GTTGGAATTCTTTACTGAAGTTTGTAATAAGTCTGAAACAATTGATGATAGGGTAATAAAGAGTTACCTTTTGTTGAATAAGTTAAGGAAAGAGAAATCAGGAATCGGTGTAGATATACAGCTTAATCCCAATATATTGAACGATTTAGATAAAGATGTATTGGAAAATATATTTAATAGAATTAGCAACCAAGAATTTAAGAAAATGTTTATCGACTTAATCGAAAAGATAATACCTGAATGGGATAAAGTTTTAGCATATCTTGCTATTAATACACCAATAACCAAAGCACATGGTTTCATACTGGAAGAATTACTCAGACAGGAAAAAACAGAAGTGGTAAAGGTTATCTTAGATGAATTCTTCTCTAACCAAAGAAAGAATCTGGAAGCTTATATATGGAGTATTAAGAATATATTCGCTGATGAGGATAATGTTCTATACAAAATAGTAGATACCGATGAAGAATCTATTCTATTGAACCTTATAAGATTACTAGACATAATAAATAAGGATATAGAAAACAGAAAGAATGTCACTCAAAATAAAAAGATGCATTCTCAGATTGTTGAACTAATTACTAAAGACAATAGACTTATAAAGATTATCAATAAAATGAAAGACGAAAAAAGGAAGGAAGACTGTAAGAAATTAGCTGCTCTATTAAGAGGAACAATATCACTAAAAGAAAAGGCTAAATCCAAATTGTTAGCAAAAATATTCGAAGTATATCCAGAACTGGAAAAATATCATGAAGATAAATCTGATACAGAAACAGATATATTCATGGTAACAAAGAAAGCATACAATAAGAAACAGAAAGAATCCGAACACATTAAACAAGTGGAAATACCCCAAAACAGCAAGGAAATAGGAGAGGCTCAAAATAAAGGAGACTTAAGTGAAAATGCCGAATATCAAGTAGCAATGGAAAGACAAAAGCAATTAGAAGCACAAAGTGCTAAATTGGATGCAGAATTAGCAAGAGCTACCATCATAGACTTCAACAACATCGATACATCAAAAATCAATATAGGAACCACTGTAAGTTTGTTAAACCTAAAGACCAAGAAAAAAGAAACTTATTCAATACTAGGGGAATGGGACTCAGACTTAGACCGAGGTATAATTAGCTACATGTCTCCACTAGGTAAAACCTTAATAGGAGGGAAAACCACCGATACAATAACTTTTAAATATGAGGGTAATGTTAGTAAG
Organism: uncultured Spirochaetia bacterium; assembly: GCA_964447635.1. GTDB lineage: Bacteria > Spirochaetota > UBA6919 > CAYUUC01 > CAYUUC01 > CAYUUC01. The sequence continues at coordinate 14,221 of CAYUUC010000061.1, read as the reverse complement.
TATAAGGTATTAAAGATCACTAAAGCTGAAGAAGCTAAATAAATTGTATACCCCCCATCTATACATTTTTTACCAATTAATTTTATAAAATCCTAATTTTTGTTTAATATATTGAATAACCTGCATTAGGTGTTCTATTATAATACATAAAACTACAGGAAAAAATAATGAGAAGCAGATTCGTTTATATCCTAACCTCTATTACTTTATTATTCTTCCTTAGCTGTACTGGTATAGAAATTGAATCTATACAGAACGATGATTATTTAAACGATGATAAAGACCAATATAATGAGAATAATATAGAAAACAATGAAGACCAGACTGACAATTCCAGTGAAGATATAAATAATAATGAAAATATCGATGAAGAAGTTAATGAAATCCCTTCTAATGATGATAATAATGAAAATGATATAACATCAAATAAGGAAGAAAACCAGGAAGCACTGAAAGAGAATGAATATGATAATGAAAAAGAAAATGAAATCAGTGATGAAAAAAAATTAAGCAGTGATTTCGAAAAGTATTTTAATAAAAAAGTGTATGAAATTTCCTTATATCCTGGTAAAAGTTATGATAAAAGCAATTTGGTACAAGTATTTAAAGAGTCCGACTTCTATATGACCTTTCCTAATGATATAAAAGATTATTCTAAGGATGAGGATTGGAATCTTCTTTGGGAAGGGAAATATAATAATGATATTACCGAAGAAGATGAGGATAATGAAAGAGATAAGATTTCAGTAAGATTCATTACTATAGATAGAGAAATCCCAGAAGGAAAGAGTAATAACTATATCAATGATCTATTTTTCGGCTTCCTCTCTACAGAATCGTTTCATAAACTGGGAATAAATAAATGGAAGCCATACATAGATGAAAACCTGAAGAAGATTCTTAATGATAAGGGGATTATAAGTAGTTTCGTATATTCAGGTATAACTCATATTCCACAGGATAAGACCAGTTTAGTAAACTATTTTGTTTTCATATTTTTCAATAGGGAGAAGAATAAATTAGTATTCCTTACATGCATATTTAGTTTTAATAAGTATGCTTTTGCTCGAATGGAAAGGGATGGAATAATAGATGCTTATTATAAGAATTGGATTTCATTTATTTCTACATTTAATTTTCTTTAAAAATTTTGTTTTTTTTATTTTTTTTGTTATTATGGAAATCCGGCGAAATTGTAAATATTAAATAAATTCTTTACATAATAGTTTAATAAATTCTTAACAAATTATTCATAATTTTGTTATCTACTAATTTTTTATTATTATACATTTTCGACCGTGAAATAGGAATAAAGAAAGAATATGCCCACGTAGCTCAGTAGGTAGAGCATTTGCATGGTAAGCAAAAGGTCAGCAGTTCAATTCTGCTCGTGGGCTATAGATAATATAGGGGTATAGCTCAGCTGGTAGAGCGACGGTCTCCAAAACCGTAGGTCGCGGGTTCGATACCTGCTGCCCCTGAGTTTATTCGTAATATATAGGTTAGTATTATAAATGCTAACATAATTGGGTAGAATATTTTATTCACATAGATTAAATTAAGATATAAACCTAATCTTATTTAATTAATCCTATTAATTTTTGGAGAAATTATGTTTAAAAGATTTATTAATTATGTGAAAGAGTCTATAGGTGAGTTAAAAAAGGTATCATGGCCCAAAAAAGAAGAGATAGTCATGAGTAGTATTATAATTATTGTTTTTGTAATAATTATGGCTTTATTCTTGGGTTTTATCGATATTTTTGCAGGTTTAGGTATTAGAGAAGTCTTGACAGTAAATTAATACTCAAGTGTAAGAATAGAAAAGGAAAAGAAATAGATGGCTAAAGGGTGGTATATTCTTCAGGTATTCACAAACTATGAGAATAAAGTTAAGCAGGCTATTGAAGGACAGGTGCAGATAACAGAAATCGGTAAGTATATAATGGATGTTAAAGTCCCGGTAGAAGAAACGACCGAGATTAAAGGCGGGAAAAAAAAGAATGTCAAGAAAAAATTCTTGCCAGGTTATTTATTGATGGAAATAGATATGCCGGAAAGACCTGAAGAATGGAAAGAATTACTTAATGTCTTATTAAGTATTCATGGTGTAACTGGCTTTCTGGGAACTGTTAGCCGTAATACTAAACCTAAACCTATCTCTACCGAAGAAGCTAAATCTATCCTACAGAAAATGGGCGAGTTAAAAAGTCCAGAAATTGTAGTGCCTAAAGTCGACTTCTCTTTAGGAGAAAAGGTGAAAATCGTCGAAGGAGCTTTCCAGAACTTTACCGGTGAGATAGAAGACATCTTGCCTGATAAAGGAAAAGTGAAAGTCAAAGTAGAAATTTTCGGACGGTCTACATTGGTAGAAATGGATTATACTCAAGTAGAAAAGCTATAATTATTTGATTTTTTTTGTGATTTGATTATTATAATCTAACTAAAATAAGAAAAGTAGTGAGAGTAGAAAAATGGCTAAAAAAATAAAAGCAAAAGTAAAACTAGAATTAGATGCGGGAAAAGCAAGCCCTGCTCCTCCTGTTGGTCAGGCTTTAGGTCAGCATGGAGTAAATCTTATGGGTTTCTGTAAAGAATTCAACGCTAAAACAGAAAAGAATGCTGGAATGAGAATCCCTGTTATCATAACCATATATGAAGATAAAACTTTTTCATTAGAGTTGAAAACACCTCCTGCTGCTTTCTTGATATTAAAAGAACTGAAGCTAAAGAAGGGTTCAGGTGAACCTAATAAGATAAAAGTTGGTAAGATTTCTGAAGAAACTTTAGAAAAGATAGCAAAGATAAAGATGCCCGATTTAAATGCTTTCGATATAGAAATGGCAAAGAATATTATTGCTGGAACAGCAAAAAGTATGGGTATAGAAAGAGAATCAGAGCTATAGACCTTTTATAAAATAATGCAATATGAGATTTAGTTGAGATTATAAAGAGGGAAAAAATGAAAAAGAGTAAAAGATATATAAATGCTAGAAGTAAAGTAGATAAAACCCAATTATATGGAGCAAAAGAAGCTATTGACGCTTTAAAAAAGATAGCTCAGGAAGAAGATAGCAAAGTTAAGTTTACACAAAGTATAGATATGGCAGTAAATTTAAATCTAAAAGCTAAACATACAGTTAGGGATACAATATCTCTTCCTAATGCTACCAGCACCAAGTCAACCCGTGTACTAGTTTTTGCTAAGTCAGATAAAGCTAAAGAAGCAGAGGAAGCAGGAGCGGACTTCGTTGGAGATACAGATTTGGTAGAAAAGATACAAGATGGATTTTTAGATTTCGACGTCGCTATAGCCACCCCAGATATGATGAAGGATATTAGCAAACTCGGTAAGGTATTGGGACCAAGAGGTTTAATGCCTAATGCTAAGTTAGGAACAGTTACCCAGGATATTAAAGGTGCTGTTAGTGAGTTCAAAAAGGGTAAAGTGGAATATAGAGCAGATAAAACGAAAATCGTTCATCTAAAAGTAGGAACAGATTCAATGCCAACAGAAGCGATTTTAGAAAACTCAAAAGCATTATACAATGAAATATTAAAGAAAAGACCCAATGATTTGAAAGGTGAGTATATAAAAAGCATTGCCTTTGCATTGACTATGGGTCCTGGAGTAAAGGTAACACATCAATCGATATCTTGATGGATTTAAAAAGTCAAGAATAGATTAATAGATCAAAAGAAGTGGAGTTTCAAAGATGCCGAAACCAGAAAAAGAAAGAATCGTAGAGGAAATCAAGAAGAAGCTTGAAGATAATCCTAACTTCGTAGTAACAGAATATAGAGGCATGAATGTTCATCAAATGAATGAAATGAGAAACAAGTTGCGAGATAAAGGGATATTCTATCAAGTTTATAAAAATACGCTTTTTAGATTGGCTTTAGAAGGAGCTAAGATAGAGGGCGTAGAACAATATTTCTTTGGTCCTGTTGGAGTAGCCTTCAGCAAAGATGATATAGTATCTCCATGTAAGATTCTATCCGAAGTTGCTAAAGATTCAAGTCTTAAAGTAAAAGGTGGATATACTAACGGTCTTGTAATAAAAGAAGAAGAGATCCAAGAATATGCTTCTATGCCTTCTATAGAAGAACTATATTCTAAACTTTTAGGAACTTTAATAAATCCAGCTACAAGACTGGTTAGGGTATTAAACGGACCAATACAGAAATTGGCTATTGCTTTAAATAAAATAGCAGAACAAAAACAATAATGTAAATAAATTATTTAAAAAGAGGAGAACTAAAAAATGGCTAAGCTATCAGTAGATGAGATACTTGAGTCTGTCAAAGAAATGACAATGTTAGAGGTTAAAGACCTCGTAGAAAAACTAGAAGATGAATTCGGCGTAACCGCTGCTGCTCCAGTTATGGCTGCCGCAGGTGCTGGTCAAGCTGGTGCTGGTCCTGCTGAAGAAGAAAAGACAGAATTTGATGTCATTCTAGTTAACCACGGCGATAAGAAAATCAACGTTATCAAAGAAGTAAGAGCTATCACAGGTTTAGGACTGAAAGAAGCTAAAGAAGTTGTAGAAGCCGGAGGAAAAGCAATTAAAGAAGGTATTACCAAGGATGAAGCCGAAGAAGTAAAGAAAAAACTAGAAGCAGCAGGCGCTACCATAGAAGTTAAATAATAATTATCCCTGCTATTAAGGGATATAAAAATTTTATTAAGCCTTTTTTTAAAATAGGAGATATTTTAAGAAAGCAAAATAAAATAAATGGAAAAATTAAGCATGAATGATATTTCATTAAGCACACTGGTACTTCTCTTATACAATAATTAAAGAGGAGAGGGATAGGTGTGCTTTCGCCGTTTATATATACTTTTTATTATTGTGGTATATTTAAAGGTGATTTTTCCAATCGTATATTTTTTTCCATTCAAACCGTATTATAACCATTCTTTATCTAAGAGGGAGATAGGATGCAAAAAACTATAACCAGTCAAGTATCCAAAATTAAAAGAAAAGATTTTTCTAGACTTAAAAAAGTCTTGGATTTACCTGACCTGGTGGAAATTCAAAAAAAATCATATGAAGAATTTCTCCAGAAAGATGTAAAATCAACAAAAAAGGAACTAAAAGGTCTACAATATATATTCAAAAACTACTTTCCTATTGAAAGTACTGATAATAGAGTCGTACTCGATTTTGTAGAATATAACCTGGGTGAACCTAAAATTACAGAACAAGAAGCTAAAGAAAGAGACCTTACCTATTCCATCCCGCTTAAATGCAAAATGAGAATCATATATAAAGAAAGCAAAGAGGTCAGGGAAAAAGAAATATTCATGGGTGATATACCTATGATGACCGAAAGAGGAACTTTTATTATAAATGGCTCGGAAAGAGTCGTAGTAAGTCAAATTCATAAATCACCAGGTGTTGTATTTAGCTATGATTCAAGGAAACAGCTGTTCGTCGGTAAAATAATTCCAGATAAAGGTGCATGGCTGGAATTTGAATTAGATACTAAAAAAGAACTGCTCTATGTTAAAATTGACCGTAAAAAACGAATTCTTATCACAACATTCTTAAAAGCAATCGGTTTTGATACTAATGACAGTATATTGAATCTTTTTTATGATACGATAGAAGTCAATATTCAAGAAAAAGGTGATGAGATTTTTGAAGGAAATAAGGAAATAAGACTAGCACAACTAATTAAAGACCCGGAAAATGAAGATGTAGATGAAGCATTATATGAAGCTGGAGTAGCAATAATTCCTCAGGATATCGAAAAAATTAAGTCTTTGGGTAGTGAATATCAAAAGATAAGAATACTAAACCCAGATAGTGTAGAAGAAAACAAAGTTATCATAAAGTGTTTTGATAAAGAAGATATAAAACGAAAAGAAGATGCTGTTATGAAGCTACATAATGTCATCAAACCCGGTGAACCAATAACAGCAGAAAATGCAGAAAAAGAGCTAAACCGTCTATTTTTCGACCCGAAAAGATACGATTTGGGTCAAGTAGGAAGATACAAGTTTAATCAGAAAATTGAACTTGAACATTTTATCAATATCAATTCCATAGCATATTCTTCTGATGGTAAGTTATTGGCTTATGGTTGTACTGATAACACCATCCTTATTGCTGACGCTAAAAATGGTAAAACCAAGAAAATATTAGAAGGTCATGATTTCAATGTAAATACCGTTGATTTCTCTCCAAATGGAGATAAATTAGCTTCTGGTAGCACAGACGATTTAATCATAATATGGGATGTAAAAACAGGTAACCAATTAGATACCCTTCCCGGTCATTTCGGTGATGTTACCTGTGTAAAATTCTCTCCAGACGGTAAAAAACTGGTATCAGGCGGAAAAGACCATAAAGTCAAATTATGGAATTTAGAAAATGGGGAAGAGATTTTTACTTTAAGCGGTCATTCTTATGATATTAATACTGTAACCTTCTCTCCTGATGGAACAAAAATCGCCTCCTGTAGCAATGATAAAGATAATACTATCATTATTTGGAATACAGAGACTGGGGAGTCGATTCATGGTTTGAAGGGACATGAAGATACAGTGATGGATATTAAGTTCTTCCCTGATGGCAAAAAATTAGTTTCATGTAGTAAATTCAATCTAGTAGAGGATATTGAAGAAGAAGTCACCAAAAAAGAAAATGTCTATACATTAAGAATATGGGATGTAGAAGCAGGAAAAGAACTGGAGAAATTAAACGCTCATAATAAGTCCATATGGTCTGTCGATATATCTCCGGATGGGAAGTATATAGCTACTGCTAGTAAAGATAAGAATATAAAAATATGGGATAGCAAATCTTATAAAAAGATATTAACATTATCCGAACATTTCGATGATGTTTTTTCTATTCAATTTTCTCCTGATAGTGAACATTTAACCTCCCGTTCTAGAGATAATACTATCAAGATATGGGATTTTAAGAAAGAACAAATAATAACAGAAATTAAAGAAGAGAATAAGACCTTATCCCTGGAGGATATCACCGAAACACTAAAACACCTTATACAAGTATATCTCGGACTGAAAAAAGTCGATGATATAGACCACTTGGGTAATAGAAGAGTAAGAAGCGTCGGGGAACTGCTCGTTAACCAGATGAAGATAGGTTTCGGTAGAATGGAAAGGGCAATAAGAGAAAGGATGAACACAGAAAACATAGAGGAACTCACCCCACAAAAGTTAATTAGTATCAAACCAATAACCTCAGTTATAAAAGAGTTCTTCGGCTCTAGTCAATTATCACAGTTTATGGACCAGATTAATCCTTTAGCGGAGCTGACCCATAAAAGAAGACTTAACGCATTAGGTCCAGGAGGTCTAACCAGGGAAAGAGCAGGATTCGATGTAAGGGATGTCCATCATACCCATTATGGAAGGATGTGTCCTATCGAGACACCAGAAGGTCCAAGTATTGGTCTGATACTATCATTAAGTAATTACGCAAAAGTTAATGAATATGGTTTCCTCGTAACTCCTTATAGAAAGGTAGAAGATGGTAGGGTAACAGATAAAATCTCATATCTAACAGCCATCGAGGAGGAACGGTACTATATCGCTCAAGCTAATGCTAACATTGACGAAGAAGGATACTTCCTGGATAAATTAATACCAACCAGGCACAAGGGTGAATTCCCGATGAAAAGCCCAGACCAGATTGATTATATGGACGTATCACCAAAACAGATTGTAAGTGTATCAACTTCGCTTATCCCATTCTTAGAACATGATGATGCCAATAGAGCATTGATGGGATCAAATATGCAACGCCAAGGAGTACCCCTACTGAAAACCGATTCCCCTCTAGTAGGAACCGGTATGGAAGGAAAAGCAGCCATTGACTCAGGTGTTTGTTTATTAGCTAAGAGAAAGGGGACTGTGGTTAAGGTCTCCAATAATGAAATCATTATAGAACCGGATAACAAGACGGATAAGAAGGATATCGATGTTTATAATTTACTGAAGTACAAAAAGACTAACCAAAACACCTGCTTCAACCATAAACCTGTTGTTAGGAAGGGTGACAAAGTTAAAGCTAAACAACTCCTCGCAGATGGACCAGCAAGTGATCATGGAGAGTTGGCTTTAGGTAAGAATATACTTGTTGCATTCATGCCATGGGAAGGATATAACTTCGAGGATGCTATACTAATCAGTGAAAAAGTTGTAGAAGAGGACACATTTACTTCTCTACATATTGAAGAATTCAATGTAGAAGCGAGAGATACTAAATTAGGAGCAGAAAAGATTACCAAAGATATACCGAATCTAAGTGAAGAAGCATTCAGAGATTTGGATGATGAAGGTATCATTAGAGTAGGAGCTAAAGTAGAACCTGGAGACATACTTGTAGGAAAAGTAACACCTAAGGGAGAAACCGACCTAACGCCAGAATATAAACTCCTACACTCCATATTTGGAGAAAAAGCTAGGGAAGTTAGAGATACCTCTCTGAGAGTGCCTCATGGTAATGGCGGGACAGTAATAGACATTAAGATTTTCCGTAGAGCAGAAGGTGCTGATTTACCACCAGGTGTAGAAGAATTAGTAAAAGTTTATGTAGCAAAGAAACGAAAGCTAATGGTTGGCGATAAGATGGCTGGTAGACATGGTAATAAAGGTGTAGTGTCCAGGATACTACCGGTAGAAGATATGCCTTTCTTACCAGATGGAACACCGATAGACATTGTATTAAATCCATTAGGAGTACCATCCCGTATGAATATTGGACAGATACTCGAAACCCAATTAGGATGGGCTGCATACCTGCTTGGATATAAAGCATACACACCTGTTTTCGATGGTGCCAAGATACAAGATATATACGATGAGTTAGAAAAAGCGGGATTACCAATTTCATCAAAAGTAACCCTATATGATGGAAAAACCGGCGAGAGGTTCAAAAACGAGATTTTCGTTGGTTATATATACATTCTCAAGCTACTACATCTAGTTGAAGATAAGCTCCACGCCAGATCCACAGGTCCTTACTCACTCGTTACACAGCAACCATTAGGCGGAAAAGCTCAATTTGGTGGGCAAAGGCTGGGTGAGATGGAAGTATGGGCTCTTGAGGCTTACGGTGCTGCAAATACGTTGCAAGAGTTCTTAACGGTAAAATCAGATGATATGATGGGAAGAGCCAAGATTTATGAAAGTATTGTAAAAGGAGAACCATCATCTGCACCTGGAATTCCGGAGAGTTTCAATGTATTGATACACGAGCTTAGAGGGTTGGGACTTGACCTCAAAATATATGATAGAACAGGTAAACAGCTAGGTTTGACTGACAAAGACAATGAAATAATAAATAAGTCTAAAAACAAATTATAAAATCATTTCAATTTTACTTTTTTAACTAATTAAACCCACAAAAAGAGGTTATATCATAATGAGAGATTTTAGTGATTTTGATAAAATTACAATTAGTTTAGCTTCTCCCATCCGTATAAGGGAATGGAGCTATGGTGAAGTAAAAAAGCCTGAGACTATTAATTATAGAACATTAAAACCTGAAAGAGAAGGATTATTCTGCGAGAAGATTTTCGGAACAACAAAAGAATGGGAATGCTCCTGCGGGAAATTCAAAGGTATTAGATATAAAGGTGTAATATGTGATAGATGCGGTGTTGAAGTAGCTCATTTCAAAGTAAGAAGAGAACGGATGGGACATATAGAACTCGCTGCTCCTGTATCACATATATGGTACTATAAGAGTGTTCCAAGCAGGATAGGTCTACTTCTTGGCATTTCGGTAAATGAGCTTAGAAGTGTTCTGTATTATGAAAAATATATCGTAATAGACCCGGGTGACACTGAATTAAAAGTTAAACAGATTTTAACAGAAGAGGATTTCTTTGGTTATAGAGAAACATATGGTCCTAACTTCATAGCTGAGATGGGAGCAGGTGCGATAAAACAGATACTCGAAAACATAAACCTGGATGAAGAAAAATTCATACTTAGAGAGAAAATGAATGAGAAAGGGAAAAAGTCTGACAATAAACTCTTAAAAAGACTAGAAATCATTGAAGACTTCCGCTCCTCCGGCAATAGACCCGAATGGATGATTCTTGAAGTTATACCCGTTATCCCGCCAGAACTCAGACCTATGGTTCCATTAGATGGTGGTAGATTCGCTACCAGTGACCTTAACGACTTATACAGAAGGGTCATTAATCGTAATAATAGACTAAACAAATTATTAAGCCTAAAAGCCCCTGAGATAATTATCAGGAATGAGAAAAGGATGCTACAAGAAGCGGTTGACGCCTTATTTGACAACTCCAGAAGGAAAAGGGTGGTTAAAGGACCGGGGAATAGACCCTTAAAATCCCTATCAGATATGCTCAAAGGGAAAGGTGGGAGATTTAGACAGAACTTGCTTGGTAAGAGAGTTGATTATTCAGGTCGTTCTGTTATCGTTATAGGACCTAAATTAAAGTTCTATCAATGTGGTTTACCAAAAAAGATGGCTTTAGAACTATTCAAACCATTTATCATGAAAGGCATCGTAGAGAAAGGTCTTGCATACAATATTAAATCAGCAAAGAAGAAAGTAGAAAAGGAAGCATCAGAAGTATGGGGAGTATTAGAAGAGGTAATCAAAGAACATCCCGTAATGCTTAATCGTGCCCCTACCCTACACCGTTTAGGTATTCAAGCATTTGAGCCCACTTTAGTAGAAGGAAAAGCGATAAAACTACACCCATTAGTATGTACTGCTTTCAATGCTGACTTTGATGGAGACCAGATGGCAGTCCATGTTCCATTATCTGCAGAAAGTCAGATTGAAGCATGGTTACTTATGTTGAGTGCGAGGAACCTGCTTAATCCTGCTAATGGAAGTCCTATAGTTGGTCCTACTAAGGATATAACCCTAGGTCTTGCCTATCTAACTAAGGAAAAGCCAGAAAATCCTGGTTCAATTAAGTACTTCTCATCTTTTGAAGAAGCTCTACTAGCAGCAGATAACGGCATTATTGACCTCCAAACCAAAATTAACGCCAGACATAAAATCAAAACCAAAGACGGAAGATATAAATACGAATGGTTAAAACCAACCACAGCAGGAAGAATCATCTTTAATACTATTCTACCAGATGAGATTGAGTTTAAAAACTATTATATAGATGAAGGAAAAGCAACCAAAATTATATCAGAGATTTTTCAAAAAGTAGGCTATTCAAAAACAGTAGAGACTTTAGATAAAATTAAAGATATAGGTTTTAAATATGCTACATATTTCGGTGCTACGATAGGTATAGATGATATGATTATACCTAATGTAAAGAAAAAGCTAATTGAAGATGCCGAGAAGAAAGTTAATGAGACAGAAGAAAAGAGTAGAAGAGGATTACTAACCAATGATGAAAGGTATAACAAAGTAATAGCCATATGGACAAAAGTTGTAGACAAGATATCAGAAGCGATGATGGAAGAGCTTAAGAATGATAAGCAAGGTTTCAACCCACTTTATATGATGGCTACAAGTGGAGCTAGAGGGAGTAAACAGCAGATCAGGCAGTTTGCTGGAATGAGAGGTCTTATGGCTAAACCATCCGGTGCTATTATTGAGGTACCGGTGAAATCCAACTTTAAAGAAGGTTTAACTGTATTAGAATACTTCAATTCCACGCATGGAGCGAGAAAAGGTCTTGCTGATACTGCCTTAAAGACCGCTGATGCCGGTTACCTAACTAGAAGATTAGTCGATATCGCTCAAGATGTAGTAATAACGATGGAAGACTGTGGAACGATAAATGGTATCGAAATACAACCTATTAAAGAAGGTGATGAAATAATAGAATCAATAAGTGATAGAGTTGTCGGTAGAGTTTCACTAGACCCGATAATTAATCCAAGAAACGGGAAAGTGATTATCGAAAGCAATACAGAAATTGAAGAAGAACAAGCAAAACTAATCGAAGAATTAGGAATAGATAAAGTTAAGATAAGGACAGTTCTTACCTGTGAAGCTAAAAATGGTGTATGTATCAAATGTTATGGTAGAAACCTAGCTACTAATAGACCAGTAGAAATAGGGGAAGCGGTAGGTATAATCGCAGCTCAATCCATCGGACAACCAGGAACTCAGTTAACCATGAGAACCTTCCACGTCGGTGGTATTGCTTCTAAGGCTTTGGAAGAAGAATCACTACAATTTAATTATCCATGTATAATCAGAGGATTACCTGAAGATATAATCAAGCTGGATGAAAATGAACATGATGCTAAATATGTAATGAGTAGAAAAGGAAACCTTAAGGTACAAAGGGTATTAAAAATAATACCTAAAAACCAAGTTAAAGATATTAGAGTTCAGCATGAAGATAAAGTTATATCTACCGATGTTATAGCAGTAGATAAAGAAGGAAACGATATCATCGCTGACTCCATCGGAACTATTGAATACAATGAAGAAAACGATACTATCTTATTACTAGGTTCAGAATATGACCAATCATTGAAAAATGGTGCATTCGTTTATGTAGATATAGACCAATTTATTCCTAAAGGATATACCATAGCAAAATTTGAACCATATGCTGAGCCAATAATATCCGAAGTATCCGGTATAGTTATATTCAGAGATATAATTCGTAATGTAACCTTAAAAACAGAAAAAAATGAACAAACCAACCAGGAAACCGAAAGTATATCAGAAGTAAGAGATGGTAGTCTCATTCCAAGGTTAGGTATACTAACAATAGAAGAAAATAACAAAGTCATATCTGATACTAATGGTGTTGTTGTCTTTGAAAATATCGATACTAAGATACATAAATATGAAAAGGTAAAAGAAATAGTTATTGTCTTAGATATAGATACGCTTTTCGATGTAAGCCCATTTGTAGAACATCATGTGATATTAGAAAAGGACATTACTAAAGAAGACTCCTCGGAAGTACTATACAAAGCAGGTTTAGAGTTAAATCGGGATACTCTTGAACAGATCAAGTCTAAAAACATTCATACTTTATGGGTAAAGGACTCCAAAGAGTTGCATAGAGTGGGTTCTGCTACATCAAAGAAGAATAAACCTAATATAAAAGTCATAAATACTGAAACCGGGAAAGAGATCAATTATCCTGTAGAAGAAAACTCAATACTAAATGTTGAAGATGGAGTAGATATTAAGTCCGGGAAAATCCTTGCTATACCTACAAATGAAATTAACTATTCTTTACCTCCGTCATCAACTCTATCTATCAATGAATTGGATAATATAAAATCAGGCGATATATTAGCCAAAATCGCTAGAGCACAAGCCAAAACCAAAGACATAACCGGTGGTCTTCCGAGAGTTCAGGAACTATTTGAGGCTAGGAAACCAAAAGACGCATGTGTCATCGCAGAACAATCCGGTACTGTTAGAATGGGTGAAAAGCTCAAGGGTAAAAACATCGTTTACATCGACCAGGAGATTATTAATGATGAAGGTGAAATCGAGATTAAACCTATTAAACATGCTATACCGCTAGGCAAAAGGATATTGATAAGAGAGGAAGAAAAAGTAGAAGCTGGGACTCAATTATGCGACGGACCAATTAATCCTCATGATATTCTAAAAATAGAAGGAGACCAAAAACTACAAGAATACTTGTTAAATGAAATCCAAGAAGTATATAGATTACAAGGAGTTAGAATAAATGATAAACATATCGGCGTTATTATACGACAGATGCTCAAAAAAGTAGAGATAACTGATGTTGGCGATACAAATTTTATTATTGGACAACAAGTGGATAAATTTATCTTTAGAGAAGAGAACAGGAAAGTCGTAGAAGAAGGTGGTAAACCTGCTACAGCTAAACCAACATTATTGGGTATCACTAAAGCTTCGTTAAGTATAGAAAGCTGGATATCAGCAGCTTCATTCCAAGAAACCACTAAAGTTCTAACCAACGCAGCAATTAAAGAGAAGACCGATCACCTTAGAGGTTTAAAAGAGAACGTAATTATTGGCCATCTTGTACCCGCTGGAACAGGTATAAAGAATTACGAAAACGTTAGCGTTAATCCTAAAGATGGAAAAGAAGAAGTAGAAGAAACAGAAACCGAGAAAATGATAGAAGAATAGGATTAAGTATAATATAGAAAAGAGGGTTTTATTATGACCCTCTTTTTTTATATATACTTGTTAAACTGGAATTCTTTATTTATATTTTAATTGTAAATAAACCATAATTAATAAAAAAGAGTGAA
>CAYUUC010000060.1:0-15949 GCA_964447635.1 uncultured Spirochaetia bacterium | reverse complement strand
AGAAAGGATGAAAGTCTGATTTTAGATTATGAAAAAATCAAGTATTATAAAGTGAGATGATAATCATAATGTTTAAATCTATTTCTTTCCTCATATCTCTTTTACTTATAATAATTGTTGATAATGTTTTCTTTGCTCTCATTATTCTTGTAATAAGTATAACCAGGTTTTTAGTACTTTCTGGATGTAAAATAGATAAACTCAAAAGGTTAAAAATCCCTATCATAATATATACATTAATCGCTATTATTAATTATTTATTTAATCAATTAGGAATGGTAAAGGAAGTCTTCGGGATATATATCTATATTGATACTCTTAGAGTAGTTTTACTTCTATGGTTGAAATTAGTCTTGATTTCCTTGGAAGTGATTAACTTAACTCAATTTCAATCGGATAAAGAACTTTTATGGGGTATGACAAAATTGTTTTCTTTCTTAAAGATTTTTAAAATCAAACCGTTAAACATATCCAAGCAGATAGTTCTTATGCTGGTATTCTTAGATAAAATCTTACACACAATAAACATATATAAAAAAGATAAATCTTCTGTAAAAAAGAAGAGTGAAAAAAATAAGATAGAGTTAAATTTCATAGATAAAATAGTAAAAATTATAAAATTATCTTTAGAAGAATGTAGATTATATTACAAACAAAATATAGAATTCTATGATAATCAAGATTTTCAGAATGTAGAAGGTAATTCAATAAGAAGCAAAGATTTCATATTCTTAAGTCTATATATAATAATATTGTTTTTATATTGTTTATTATTCGATATAATTAACTACTCTATTAGAATATAGGATAGGAATAATAAGAGAAGTATTTTATTTATATAGAAATGTTATTATCTTATTAGAAAACAAAGAGTCATTCAAGGAAAAATATGGAATTTTTATCTAATATTGGATTTAGTGAAGAAGAAGATAGATTAATAATAAGAATACCAGAAGTCTTTGACGTTTCCAATTCATATAAAATAAAAAACGACATTCTAAAACTTATCGAAAAACATAATAAGAATGTTGTTTTTGATATGAGTAAGACTACTTTTATCGATAGTTCAGGTATCGGAATAGCTATTATGTTGTTTAAAAAACTATCCAAAAATAATAAGAAACTCTCTTTAAGAAATGTAAGTGGAATGGTTAAAGAATGTTTAGATATTGCTAAAATTAATAAATTTATTGATATCGATTAACTTTCTTTGCTTTATTTATAAAACAATCGGTTCATTTAATGAAAAGGATTAACTATCTACAGCAAAACATACTGGATAAACTAGCTAGATTGCCCCTTAAACCTAAATCAATATCACATAATCTCAAAAAAGGTTATCATCAATCAAGAAACAAGGGTAAGAATATGGATTTTAAAGAACACAGGGAATATACCTATGGTGATGAGATTAAAGATATTGATTGGAAGGTATATGCAAGAACCGAGAAATACTTTATTAAAGACTACGAAGAGGATTTAAACCATAATATCCTAATCTTACTGGATACTAGTAGCTCTATGAGGATGCCTTTTGTTAATAACAAGTCCAAAATGGAATATTCAAAATTTATCACCGCTTCTTTGGCTTATTTATTTATAAAGAAAAAGGATAGAGTTTGTGTAGCATGTTTTGATAAGGACTTTGATGTCATTCTCCCTCCCACCAGCAATTCAGCTAATTTGAGCATGTTAGTAGATAAACTCAACCAAATAGGTTCTCAGGAAACACTTTATACGGATTTTAACCTAATCTCAAAATCTGTGTCCATTTTTAAGAATTCTTCTGTTATAACATACATTGTATCAGATTTGATTGCTGATAGAAATGAGATTATTAAAAGCATCACTTCAATAGATAGTCCCAAGAATGATATATCGATTTTTCACCTTATTTATGATATAGATGAGGATTTGAAGTTAAGCGGTTATCTTGAATTATCAGACCCGGAAAGCGGTAAATCAATCTCTGCCAAATCTTCTGATATTAAGGATAATTTTAGTTGGTTGTATGAGGAATATTTAAAAAGTTTATCAAAGGATTTCCGTAAAATTAACATAGACTATAATAAGTTTAATATGCAAAAACATTATTCTGACAATCTTACCGATTATTTAAAAAAAATATACTGAGACATTATTTTCTATCTAAATATAGATAAAGGATATAAAGGTATGAACTGCTATAGATGTGGTAATAAAATTTCAGGAAATTATACAAAGTTTAATAATAAGAACTATTGTCAGAAATGTGGAGTTAGATGTGCAAGATGTGATAAAAAGATAACCGAAATCTATTCTAAAGAAGATAAGATACCATACTGTAAAGAATGTTTTACTGTTATATACAATTTAAAATGTGAGAGTTGTGGTATGGTTCTGGAAGAATATGTAATTTTTCAGGGTAAAAAATATTGCCATAAATGCTACCTGGATTTATTCGGTAAATGTGAGAATTGTGGAAAGGAATTATCCCGGTATTATGAAAAAGATGGTAAAAAATACTGTAAAGATTGTTTTAGGAAAATACACGGAATTAAATGCTCTCTCTGTGGAAAAAGACTATTACAATCTATAATTTCAGAAGGGAAACACTATTGTAGGACTTGTTTTAATTC
This sequence comes from uncultured Spirochaetia bacterium, assembly GCA_964447635.1. Classification (GTDB taxonomy): domain Bacteria; phylum Spirochaetota; class UBA6919; order CAYUUC01; family CAYUUC01; genus CAYUUC01. The sequence continues at coordinate 13,331 of CAYUUC010000060.1, read as the reverse complement.
ACAAAAATGTATTTCATGTAGACAACCTGTTGGGAACGATGGTATAGACCTTGGTGAAAATCAATACAGTTGCCAAGAATGCTATAAGAATAGTGTTCTAAATGATAAAGATTTGTACGCTGTGTATAAATTTGTAAGAGATAAAATAAATAATATCCTTAATTTTAATATACCGGAAATAGAACAGATTAAGCTGGTTAATCTGAAAGAACTTAGAAAAGTCAAAAGATGGGCTTCTCGTAATATTAAAGGCTCTTATCATACCAACTATAAAGGTAAGAAGACGATGTTTATCCTTAAGGGACTATCCAAAGATATAGCTCTTGGGACTATTGCTCATGAATTAGCTCATTATTATCAGGATTTAAACCATTTCAATAGTAATAAACAGATGGTTTATGAAGGATTTGCTGAATGGGTAGGATATAAGGTCCTAAAATCCTTAAATATGGAAAAGCAGATTAAACATATAGAGAATAATACATATAAAAGCTATTCTGATGGTTTAAAGATGTATGTCAATATGGAAAAAAAGAAAGGTATCGAAGGAGTAATGAATTATTTCAGAAAGCATACTATTAATAATTAGACTTATTCCAATTCAAAGTCTTCATCATCTTCTATTGTTCCATTACTATCTAAATCATAGGGAACAATGATATCATCTGATATATTAAAGTTAACATCAACCCAATCAGGAGCACTGAACATATCTCTATCTGGTCTATAGGTTCCCCATGGTTCTGTTGGAGCACCAAATATATTAGTGTCTAATTCACCGTTACCATTTTCATCCAGAAAAGCATTAAGCCCATAATCACCAGCAGGGACATTATAAAAAGCAAAATCATATTCTCCTGATGATACTTCAGCACTAGTTATAGGTATCAACATATATATACCCGGTTCATCTGAACTACCATCTACAACTATATCCTGCCATTCGGTTTCAGTTAATAAAGGCAAATAGATGGTTTCGTCTTCTCCGGAATCCCCTAGATTACCAGTTGGAAATATTATAGTTCCTGTAACTGCGTTTCCAAGAGATGTTCCGGTGATACTGTTTCCATCAGACTTGTTACCTAGTGTATCGATTGTTTTTAATTCAAAAGTATAATCGTAAATGTTGATTAAACCATCGATATCTATAGATTCTGATCCATTGGTAATATCAAAACTATCTATCGTTCCTTCCGTAGGATTTCCATAAATAAATTCAATCTTCTCAAAGTCAGTATCTGTTGGATTTGTCCAGTATATTGTAATCTCACTATAATTTTCTACTTTACTTAGGTTTGATACCTCAGCCGGAGGCATTAAGTCTATTGATATTGTGAAACTTCCACTTGATGATGACCAATTACCTGCATTATCACCAGCCTGGACATATAGTGTATAGTCGCCTGAAGATAAATCTGATAGTGGGGTGAAACTGGACTGTGTTGCTTCTTCAGTAATCCAATTTCCTTCTGTATATCCATAACGGTATTTATCAGTATTAGCCGGTTCATTCCAGGTCCATGTAGGTGTTGGGTCATTGGTTGGAGTTACAGCTGATACTGTGGGGGTGTTTGGTGCTGTGGTATCCAGTGTAACAGTATCATTAATGAGGTTAGTCACTCCAGCAGCGGTTTTGAATTCACCATAAACAGTCTTTAACTCATCACCACCGGATAAAGTCCATGGTATGCTATTGAAGAAGGATTGCCAGCTTGCACTATCCCTTTCACTTTCTGTGTTTCCGAATCGCATTTCAGAAGCATTTGTTATGTTTGTAAGGTTTAATGTAACCTCTGTTGTGTTTGTATAGCTGTCTCCATCGTTTATTTCAAAAGTACCACTGGGAACTGTGGTATCTAGGGTAATTTCATCATTTGTTTGATATGTATTTCCAGCAATATCCTTGAATTCGCCATAGACTGTTTTTATTCCTTCTCCATCATCCAATGTCCATGATAATTGACTTGAATAGTCTTGCCAGGTAGCATTGGGAAGGTCGTTTTCATTATTAGCAAATCTCATTACTTCAGTTTCTTCTATTAAAGATAAATCTAGTGATACATTAACATCAGCGGTAAAAGGAGAGTCACTGTTTATGATAAACGAACCAAATGGAGCAATAGTGTCAAGTTTTATAGAGTCTGAATAAAAATATGAATTATCATATTCATTTTTGAAATGAGCAAATACTTCTTTCACTCCATCTCCAAAGCTAAGTTCCCACTCTTTTGTTGTTGTAAAGTCTTCCCATTCCGATGTGTTAATATCGTTAAAGCTGTTAGCCAATCGCATCTTAGTAGCGTTAATAATCTCTGATAGATCAATGGTGACACTTTGGGAATTGGTAAATTCATCATCATTATTGATATAAAATAATCCTTCTGGGTATATATCTGACCCATCATCACCGCCATCACCGCTGTCACCTGAATCTATATTTTCCTCTGGTTTACACATTATTAATAAGATTGATAGAATAAAAAGAATTACAATAATTAATTTTTTATTGGATAAAATTTTTCTCATCTATTGATTACTCCTACCTTTTTTCAAATGTTTTTTTTATATTTTTTCATTACTTTTTATTCTAATATATACAATAAGAAAGTTCTTGTAATTAAAATAATAATAAATAGGTATTTAGTCAACTAGAATTTTTGTATTAGATAACATTTAAGATGATTCTAATTTTTTAGGAGTTCTAAAAATTTCTTATAGATACTAGATGGATTGATATTATTAACCTTCTTTAAAGTTTTATTTTTTGGATATAAAGCGAGGCTTCTTTCTTTATTATATGGACCAGTGATTAGATGTGAGGTAGGACCGAATAAGAAGATGCATGAAGTCCCCAAAGCATTTGCCATATGTAAAGGTCCGGTATCTGAACCGATGACAAAATCCATATTATCCAATACAAAGCCTAATTCAGATAAAGAGGATGTTAGATTAGCATAGTTATGAACCCGTTTTGTGGAGAATCTTGAACATATATTTAAAGCTGATTCTTGAATGTCTTTCCCACCAATTATATAAATTTGGTTTCTTTCATTACTTAATAATAACTTTATAAGTTTAATGTAGTTTTCATCGGAATATTTCTTCTTATGGTTGGTTGTTCCTGGTACAATACCAATATTTGTAAATTCATTTTTTAGATTACTAAATTTGCTCTTTTTTATATCTTTATCATTTATATAAAAACTCATGTTTTGAGGTTCTACTTTATCAGAAAAATGAAACATATTAGCAAAATATCTATCAACTATATGTTCATCTTTCGTTATGGTCTTATGTGTAAGAAGAGGTCCTCTACATTCTGAAACCAATCCTATCCTATATTTAATACCATGGAGATAGCATAATAATGCAGATTCAAAGCTGGTTTCTAGTATTAAAGCGATATCTGGTTTATCAATATTAAATGATTTTTTAAGTAAATTGAATTTATAAAAAATTCCTGGTTTTTTAAAAGAAAGAATCTTATCAATAAAAGGATTATCCTTTACAATATTGTAACCACCTTTATATCCTACTACTACAGTAGTTTTTATATTTGGATTCAGTTTTTTAATTTGTTCATATATAGGGGTGGTGAATAATGTATCGCCAATGTAGTTTAACGAGTATACAAATATATAATTAAAGTCTTTTAAATTAAGTTTGTTTTTACTTTTTAATATATACATTATTAATAGCTTCGTTAATCTGATCTTCTAATCCATTAGCCTTCCCATCGTATAATGCAGCTATCTCGTAAATCTCATCACGGATGATGATAAAAATCTTTTTAATAGTCAAATCTTTATCCGGGTAGAATTGATTTGAATATCTTCTTGCTGTAATAGAAAAAGCTTTTATTCCATCGATGGTAATTTCTTCTTTAGTGAATTGTTCCTGTGGTTGGCTTTTTTCATCATCCGGCTTATCTTCTCCGTTATCATTACCATTTTTATCCTGCTGGTCTTCGGTTGAGCTTTCTGTGTTTATCATGAAATTTTGGATTATGGTATTAATCACATCTTCTTTATCATCGCTATATTTGTATCCAAGTCTTTTCATTTGAATCAAAGCGTCTTGTTCTATATGTTCACAGTAAAACACATTATCAATGGTATCGTCTAAATGAGGTTTCCATAAACCGGTATTAATCTTAATTCCGATATCATATCTATGCTTATGTAGAATCGTCATATCTTTGGTTAAATCTACAGAGGCGAAGATGCTCATCAAATCTTCATTGATTTCCATGACTTTTTCTTGGGATAGGTTTAAAGCGGGATTAGTACCAGTAGGTGGTTCAAGGTTCTTATCATACATAACCAATCTGAACAATCGTTTAGGCTCTCTCTCATCAAGTATGAAACCGTAATATACAAAGTCTGCTCTAGGATTGATTATCTTTACTAAGAATCCTTTAGCTCTGTCATCATACCTTTTCAGATACCAGCCATACCTATAATCCTGTTTTTCTTCAAGTAATATTTCCACATATTCATTAAGCGGTTTAATCTTGTTCTCATCTTCTTTTTCTTCATCTTCGTCTTTCGTTTCCTCGTTTTCATCATTATTTTGTGGAGGTTGGTTTGTATTATCGGTATTAACATTGTTGTTATTCTGGTTATCTTCATTATCATCATTGTTGTTCTGGTTTTGATTATTCAATTCATCATCATTCTGAAAACTTAATCCATCTTGGTTTGAATTAGTCTCTTCATTAATATTTTTCTCTCCATTATTTTGGTTATTCTCTCCTTGATTATCTCCGCTATTTTCCCCATTATTCCTATCATTGCCGTTCTGATTGTCTTTTCCTTCTTCCCCATCTTGAGGTTTATCTTCTTCTATTTGTTCGGTTATAAGCAATTGAAGTACTCCTGTCATATTTCCGTCATTGCTTATGAACCTGAATAATTCTTCGGATTCACTTTCAACATCAGGTGGTATGAACATCCATTTTTCTGGTATGGTTACGCTAATACCTTTATAAGTCAGGTGGTTAATGTTTTTGAATTTTTTTATGTCTATGTTTTGATAATCTAATTTTTGTATTGGTTGTAGGGTTTGAAAAACGGAGCAAGAAATAAAAAAAGTTATAAAGAAGAAAAATATTATTAAAATTAATACATTCTTAATTTTAATGTTTATCTGCATATTTAATTATATCCTCTATTATGTTTCTATTACTTATTCCTTCGGAATATGCTGAATAATTAAGAATTATCCTATGGTTTAACACCGGATATAGAACTTTCTTTATATCTTCTTTGGTTACAGCGTATTTCCCGTTTAGTACAGCGTTTGCTTTAGATGCCACCACGATATATTGGGAGGCTCGTGGTCCAGCACCGATATTAACGAAATCTTTAACTGATGTCAAGGAAGAATCCTTTGGTCGGGTGCTTGCTACCAGTTTGACGATATATTCAATCATTTTGTTAGAAATTGGAACTTTTTCTATGAATTCCTGGTATTCATTTAGTTTATCTGCTGTTATAACAGGATTAATTATAGAAGTATCGAAATAGGTTTTCTTTTGTGCTATCAAGACCTCTTCTTGATAATCAGGATAGTCTATTTCTATATTGAAGAAGAACCTATCGATTTGTGCTTCGGGTAAGGGATATGTTCCTTCCTGTTCGATAGGATTTTCTGTAGCAAAGACAAAGAATGGAAGATTTAATGGATATGTATTCCCGTATGAGGTTACTTGATATTCTTGCATAGCCTGTAATAGAGCTGATTGTGTCTTTGGAGGAGTACGATTAATTTCATCGGCTAGTATGATATTATTAAAAATTGGTCCTTTTATAAACTTAAACTTCTTACCGGATGAATTTTCTTCGATAATCTCTGTTCCAGTAATATCAGAAGGCATTAAGTCTGGTGTAAATTGTATCCTATTGAAAGTCATATTAAGTGCTTTAGCTATAGATGATATCATTAATGTTTTAGCTAGTCCCGGAACACCATGCAGGATGCAATGACCACCGGAGAATATTGATATTAACAGATTATCTATTACTTCCTTTTGCCCTACAACACACTTCCCTAACTCGGATATTATATTTTCTTTAATATTAGCAATATTGTTAACTGTTTTTTCTGAGGATTCCACATATACCTCTTTACTAGTGGAGTAAATAAACCTTTAGGCAACTTACTACATTGTTAATATAGCAAATTGCCTTAATCTATGTAAAGGCTTATTTATCTTTTCTTCTTCTTTTGTCTATTCTTTCTCAGTTTCTTTTTTCTCTTATGAGTAGCCATTTTCATTCTTTTTCTTTTTTTACCTGAGGGCATTGAGATTACCTCCTTTCTTCTATTTTAAAAACTAATTTAGGATACAATCCTAAAATATAATATTAAATATGAATGTCAAGAAAAAATGATATCTAATAAAAATTAATCTAAACATTTCATGTATTTTAAACACTATATATGTAAAATCATTATTAAATTTGGCTAATATTATTTTAATGGGTTATAGTTGTGATTCTTGAACCATCTAACCATTTCAATAAGATAGACACATTATCCAGCAGATTACCAATTACATATATATTGGATTGTTGGATAGCTGAGGACTGGATTAATTTTTCTTTAGTAACACTTCTTTCTTTAGTATAGCTGGAATGTATGAAATAGGCTTCATTATTGTATTTATAAATAAAACCGACATGCTTATCAAGACCCAGTATATAAAGGCTATTAGGATTATTCTTTAGATATGAATTAAGTTTATCTAAAGAGTTAAATGTTTTTATGGATTTAGAATAGCATAATGTTTTTATTATAAGACTTGAGGGTTGTTGAGCTAGCTTGTATCTTTCAATATTAAAGCCTGAATGATGTAGCACTGTAGATACGAAGTATCCACAAGCAATATAGCCTGAACGAGGGGTTTGCGTTGTTCCGCTAAAAGACCAATGAGTGCCATACCAGAAGTCGAACATCTTACCTGTTATTGTTCGTATTAGATATTTTTTACAATCATTTAGAATTTCTTTTTTTTCATTAAGGTTTTCTGCTTTTTTATATTTATCATATAACTCTGTTTTTTTATTTATTATTTGACTTTTAAATATATCATAGTTAATAAGGTGTCTATTTAAATCAAAAATAGTTTCCTTGACTTTATCTTTAACATCCATTGCTTCGGAATCTTTATCAGATGTTGATATGATGATGTAAACAGATAATATAATAACAATAATAATAACCATAAAGTATGAAAATTTATTCATAAACCACCAAGTATATACAATAACCTATAACTAATATCGTTAAATTAAAGGCTTATCTTAGATAATCACCATGATTCTAAGATTATTTTGATTAAAATCGGAATGATAATCCTAATGTAAACTTTATGCTCTGAGACACTACATTATCCAATAATAGGAAACCATATTCCACTAGTAAATTGAATCCTAAAGATTCACTGAAAAAGTATTTTAATCCACCCCCTCCTGATAATATAAAACCGGTATTAGTACCAGCTTCTTGAGAAATCCCAATGAGAATTCCTATTTTGAACTGGAAACTGAAGAAGAAGTTGGTTATTAGCTCTTCGTCTAGATGAGTATCCAAGTGTAGATTTCCTTGTATAGGTATTAATACGGCATAAGAATTATCATCAGCGTTTTGGAAACCGAATAATCCTCCGGTACTAATACCAAAACCCGTAGAAAACACAGCACCATCTTTTTCAAAAGTTAGTGGAAAAGCTGTGAATTCGATATTCGGACCAAAGATAAAATTATCTTCACCTAAACTAAGATTACCTGTAAACTCTAATCCTAATTGTAGAGGGACTTGAGCTAAACCTATACTAGTAAATAATGTCAATGATGTAATCAATACCAGACAAAAAATAAGTATCCTTTTCATATTTTCTCCCATTATGGTTAATTAATCTTATATTCATATTAATAAATTATACTTATAATTCTAACATAAATATTTATATTCACATATATTTTGGAATATTTTATTGGAAAGTTGAATCCAATACTCCTATCAATTTAAATTTTATTATAAAGTCTTTAAATCAACGCTCTTTACATTCTTTATTTGGGATAGTTTATCCATAATATCAAAAATCTCTATATTTCTTGGTTGTCTTACATTTACTTTGATTATGGTTTCGTTTTTATCTTTTATTGTAGAGAAAGAAATACCTACAGGTTTGACTTTATAGTTTTTTAGAAGATCATTTATTTGTTTTAATCCTTTTTCATATAAAACCCCATGCATAACAACCTTAATTTTTGACTGGCTTTTCCTTCTTTTGAAAAACTTCTTTTCCAGCTTTCTCAAAAAGTTTAAGGTAATGAAAATGAACACGGTACCGCTGATGGATAAGATATACATACCACATCCAACTATCATACCAATACCAGCCATGACCCATATTGAAGCGGCTGTGGTTAATCCTAAGACATTGAATCCAGATTTGATTATCGCACCAGCTCCTAGGAATCCAATACCGGATACTATCTGAGCCGCTATTCTAGCTGGGTCTGACCCAAAATGCTGTCCTATATAGATAGATAGCATCATGATTAAGCATGCTCCTAGTGTAATCGAGATGTGTGTCCTGAAACCTGCTGGCCGTCCTCTGCTTTCCTGCTTGTATCCTATTAAAGCTCCGAGGCAAATGCTTAGAACCACTCTGACAAACATATTCCATATATTAATCTCAGGTTTTAATATTGCGTTTAAACTAAATTCCTTTATGAATTCCATATAAATATCCCTTAATAATCCTTTTACTAAAAGATAATATATTGAGATATAAATCTAAACATCTGATTTTAGTTATGTATATATCAAAATAGTATGGGATTAATATAATAGATTATATAGCACATTATTAAAGATATTAATCCGATCTATCCTTTTCAATTCATAAATACAATTATATAGGTTTCTGGAGTGCCTTTTGAATGAAAGAGACCTACTTCTGAATAATCTTAATGCTACATTGGCAATTGAATTATGATTATTATTAGATAAAGAGAGAATTTGTTTTGAGTCATCGATAACCGATTTACATTCAATAAGAGTTATAAAATCTTTAAGATTTATAAAATCCAGAAAGACTAAAATTAAGAATATCAAAATAAGAATCAATACTATGTTTAATATAGTATGTAAAGCGTTCCAATTTCGTTTAGGTTTAAACATATATATGTCCAAAGAAAAAGTTAATAATTTATGGATTATTTTTGGTTAATACAGAGAAAATTTATAAACTATTTATAGGCAAAGTATTTGACTATCTATTATTTATTAATGATTCGATACTGTTTTGATATATAAGTAAAAATATATTATTTTTTCTTACTTAATCTAAATTAATATACTTTTTATAATATAAAAAAAAGATGCTTATGAAAACCATCTTGAAAACCAAATTAATGAAAATCAAAATGAAGCCAAGGAGGAAACCTGATGAGCAAGCTGTATGGTATAGATAAAATCAAAAATGTTGCACTAATCGGACATAGCCAGACAGGTAAAACAAGTCTTATTGAGTCAATGTTGCTAACTAGTGTAGCTATTAAAGAGAAAGGCTCTCTTGATAAAGGGACAATGACAACAGATTATGAAGAAGAAGAGATAGAAAGGAAGATGTCTATTCGTTCCGCTGTAGCATATACGGAACATAAGGGATATAAAATAAATCTCGTAGACACTCCAGGATTATCTGACTTCTCAGTTGATGTAAGAGCTGCTTTAAGAGCAGTAGAATCCGTTTTCGCACTTATCGATGCCGAGAATGGAGTTGAGATACAAACACAGAAGAATTGGAAACTATCTTCTGAATATAAAATGCCTAAAGCCGCTATTATAAACAAAATGGATAAAGAAAGGGCTGATTTCGATAAGATTATGCAGAATATCGAGAAATCCTTTGATAATCGTACAATTGCTATTAATCTGCCTATTGGAGCTGGTGAAAACTTTAAAGGCATTATAGACTTACTATCCATGAAAGCAATATATCCCGACGGGAATAAAACCAAAGTAGAAGACATACCCGAAGAACTGAAAGCTAAAGCTGAAGAACAAAGGGTACAAATGATTGAGGTTGCATGTGAAGTTAATGAAGAGCTTATGGAAAAGTATTTCGCTGAAGAGAAACTAACTGATGAAGAAATCTTTTCCGGATTGAAAGCAGGTATAAAGGAACAGAACTTCATTCCGGTTCTATGTTCCGCGGGTGAACAGAATATAGGGTCGTTGTCCATCCTAGACTTTATTGTAAACATGTTACCCTCTCCAGGAGATATAGGAGAGGTTAAAGGACTCTCAGAAGACGGAGGAGAGATTACCAGAAAAATCTCCGAAGATGAACCATTCTCTGCTTTTGTCTTTAAAACTATGATTGATCCATATGCTGGTAGAACTAGCTTTCTGAAAATACATAGCGGGAAACTAAGAGTTGGAGATGAAATTTTTAATCCTCAAAAACAAGAGAAAACCAAAGTCGGTCATATATACATTATGAAAGGAAAAAATAGAGATGAAGTCTCCGAAGTATCAGCAGGGGATATTGTTGTACTGGCTAAATTAGAAAATACATTAACCAGTGATACATTATGTGACCCAGCTAATGTAATAATGTATGAACCATTAAAAATTCCATCACCAGTGTCTTTTACAGCGGTGAGAGCAGAGAGTAAGAAAGACGAAGAGAAGATGAATAACTCTCTATACAAATTAATAGAAGAAGACCCCAGTTTTGTTGTAAAATTCAACAAAGAGACCAAACAAACTGTAATCGAGAATAATGGACAACTTCAAACAGAGATTGCACTTAAGAAAATCGAAAAAAGGAATAACATTAAGATTGAAAGAAGTGTTCCAAGAGTAGCTTATAGAGAAACAATCAGGAAGAAGACTCAGGCGCATTACAGGCATAAAAAGCAATCCGGTGGTCATGGACAGTTTGGTGAAGTCTTCATTGAAGTATCACCAAAACCTAGAGGAGAAGGATTCGAGTTCGAGAACAACATTGTAGGTGGAGCTATACCAAAGAACTTCATACCTGCTGTTGAAAAAGGCGTTCTGGAAGCAATGGAATCTGGTGTCCTGGCTGGGTATCCTGTTATGGATATAAAGGTTAACCTTTACGATGGTAAATACCATGATGTGGATTCTTCGGAAATGGCTTTTAAAATTGCTGGAAGAGGAGCTATGAATGACGGTATGGAAAAAGCTAATCCTGTACTGTTAGAACCTATTATGAAAGCTAAAATCTATGCTCCGGATGAATATACTGGAGGAATAATGAGTGACCTTAACAGCAAAAGGGCTAGAGTATCCGGTTCTAATGTGGGAAGTGATGGACTTACTGAAATAGAAGCTCAAGTTCCATTAGCGGAAATGCTTAAGTATTCCATCGACCTTAAAGGTATAACCAGTGGTGAAGGAACATTCGAAATGGAATTCAGCCATTATGAAGAGCTACAGGGAAGAGAAGCCGATATGGTTATCAAAGCCGTTCAGGAACTGAAAGAAGAGAACCAATAAAAAATTGAAAAGAATGATAAAAACATATCTTTTTTCATCAAAGGAACCAGAAATTTACTAATAACTCTCCTAAAATATTTATAATAAAATTAATTATGGAATTTAAATATTATTAAAATATGCTAATATTGAATATATAGTAAGATATGAAATTGTTTATTATTTAGTATGTGTTACAATTGGAAATCGTTATAGAATATTAAATAATTTAGGAAGGTTTATAATGAAAAGAATAAGTATTTTGTTAATTCTAATAGTTTTAGGTTTAGTCACTTTTGCATGTGGTCCTAGCCAGCAAGAAAAGTATGTAGCAGGAGTAGTTGAAGATGTAGTAGGTGGAATTCCAAATGCTTTATATAATGGAAATTTCACCGGTTTTGATGATATGATGAGTAAGACAAGACAGGACAATGTTATAACATTTGATTTTGACGATCCTACGATTGACACAGAAGATGTAGCAGAAGGTCAGATAACCATAACCATCGATACTGAACCTCAATTCGATAATACTCTAGAATTAGGAGATGATTTTGCCACTCCAGTAGAAGATTTGGATATTAATATGGATACAGGTGAAGTTACACCGGTATTCCCAGCGATTAGTCCTTTTACTTGGGATGATGTAAACCAAGAACCTATTGTTGATGAATCATATTTCTTTAATCTTCTTGGGATTGATGACCCAGAAGGTGCAGACCCGCAAGATACTACTATCGAGTTTGACGGTACAGGTCTTAATGACTTGATTGGTAATCTAAATAGTGAAGTGATTGCTTCTGGTAATTCAATTGGGGCTACTATGGCTATCAGTATCGAATATACCAACTTCAGAATTAAAGAACCTGCTGAATATGCTATGGATTATACTTTCAATGGAACAGTATCATATTCATTTACTATAGCAGGCGGAATTAGAATGACTTCCAATTTTGATGGAACATCAATTGTAGATGTTGATATATCATATCCTGATAATCCGGATGCTACAGAACCTAATGTTAATGTATCCGGCTCTATTACTCCTGGATTTAGAATGGGATGGGATTTGAATATAACATCAACTGGTTTTGTAGTAACACCTGTTGACGGTTCAGAAGATAGCACTATGGATATGGATGTAACTGTAGAAGGTAATTATACTATGTTAATAACAGCTACCGGTGAATATATAGTAGAAGTTGTTGGTGGAGAACCAGAATTGACAGTTAATAATTTCGATTTAACAGCTGACGCTACTGATGAGGTATCCACTTCAGGTAGTGTAACTGTAGACGGAACAAGTGTTGATCCATCATCAGCTAAGCCTGTAGGTTTCTTAATGCAACCTATATTCGATATTATAGATCAAGTTGAAGAAAACTTAGATTCTATAGTTGATGCCATAAACAATAGTGGTAGATAAACTTTGAATTTTATTAGATACTAAGTAAGAAAAAGCCTCCTTCTTGATATTCGAGATAGGAGGTTTTTTATTAACCATTGAATAAAAAACGTCTTTAATATGTATCTAACCTAAGAAATATCCCATTAATACATTGAGAATAAAATTTACCGAACCTATTATCCCTCCCAGCAAAGCTCCGAAAATGTTTATATACTTAAGCTCCCTTTTGACAACACTGACGATAACCTCTTCCATTTTCTGGGTAGAGAAGCTGTTCATCTTATCTTTAACCATGTCCTGGATTTTGATTGCTTTAAGTATGGATGGTATTTGCTCAATCAATAGATTAATGAAGGATTCAGCTGTGAATTTTACTAATTCTGCTTTTTTTTCCGAA
>CAYUUC010000059.1:0-16052 GCA_964447635.1 uncultured Spirochaetia bacterium | reverse complement strand
ATATTTTTAAATACTGTCTGAGAATGTAGAACAAAATTTTTTCCATTTTAGTGTAATATTTATAAAAAAATTAAACGCACTTTGTAGAGTTGTTAATATTAAATAATATCTTATGGGTAATGGTTATATTATTATTGATTAACCAGGTCATTACTCTTCAACAGACTCATAAACCAAGAAGTCCAAATGACCGAACCATCCTGAATGGTAAAGACCGAACACATAGACCCTACTCGATGACCTATTGAGCAGGAGCTTAGTGTTCTAACAAGTCAGTAATAATTATACCACTACACTTTTTGAAATAAAATTTTAGATTTAACAGCGATCTTAAGTGTGCTATTCAAAGGAATAGATGGCCTATGTTTAAAAAGACGATGTATAAGAAATTAGTATTTGCTTTACTAGGATTGGTTATATCAATTATGTCCTTTATCATAGCGATTAATGCCTATTTATCCGTAAATATGAATAGGACTTTTTTTTATGTCTTCTTTCTGTTGGGTATCTTTTCGGTTCTTGCTTGCGGTTTATATACTTATTATGCTTTACGAGGGAGGAAGCTAAAAGGTTATAAAGGCTGGGGGTATATCATTATTTTTGTTTATATTATCATATCTGCTGTTCTGGTGATATATTCCATCGTTACTTCTTTTTCTGATGTGTTTGGTAATGAGATATTCAGCAAGTTTGGTCTAATATCACTTACTCAAAATAGAGACAATTTCTCCGGTTCATTTTTGTTTGGATTTATTGTAATTATCATTACTGAAGCAGCTTTTACCATTTACTATTTCGTAGATATTGTTATGACAGTGAGGAATATAGTAAAAGTGAACCGTGGACAGCTTCAGGTTAATTGAGTTTAACCTTTATGTATTATTAGATAGGAGATAAACCATGGATTATCCAAAGAGACTTCAGGGAACAGATGGAATAAGGAGGGTTGTAAATCTTGATATGGATAAAGACCCTTTAGAAGCTTTGCTTAAGGATAATTGTATTACCACAACCTTCGTAGAAACTTATGCTTATACCATCACAGAATGGATTCGTGCATATTCTGACAGTAATCCGTCTATAGCAGTAGGGTTTGACCCTCGAGACCAGAAACGCATCCTGGTTAATGCTTGTATAGATGGTATTAGAAAAGCAGGAGGGGTAGTTCATGATGTAGGGATTGTTCCAACACCGGCTATACCACTTTATGTTATGGATAGAGTTTTGGATGCAGGCATAGTCATCACCGCCTCTCACAACCCTAAAGACCAGAACGGGGTTAAGGTCTTCCTGAAGAATGGATTGAAACCATTCCCCATCGATGATGAAGCTATTACTAGACTTTATTATAAGCTTTTCCGTGAACAGAAAGTAAACCTAAGCGATAAGAAAACCTTCGGTGAGTATATAGATTGTATCGGTCAGGCAGAAGAAATACTTGCGAAATTCCTTTTGAAAAAGGATAACAGCTGGTTTGATGATACGATTGATAGAGATTCTATGCTTATGGTGGTCGATTGTGCAAATGGTTCCTACTCAGGTTTTGCTGAAACAGTATTGAAGGAGCTAGGGTTTAAATCGATTATAAGTTCTGCTTCGATAATAGGAGATGATGTAAACAAGGATTCAGGTGTTGTCGACCTTGAAGGAAGGACATATATAACCAAGAACGAGGCTGAAAGTAAGTTTATGTCCAATCTAACGATTAAGAAGATGTTTGAATTAGGGGATGAGAACCATAGTGTTATTATGGAAGGAAAAAAGAAAGTGGTGGGTTTAGTCTTTGATGCCGATGGAGATAGATTCTATCGATTGGAGTATGACCCTTTTGATATGGGAATCATTATACTATCAGGTGATGAGAATGCTATCATCCAGGCAAAATACTTGCTGGAAAAGTACAAGAACTATGTTAAAGGAGCTAAATTCGTTACCACAATAGAAAGCGATTATAATGTCTATCTAACAGCAAAAGAAATGGGACTGGATGCTGTGTTAACCGGTGTAGGGGATAAATGGCTGCTTAAACAGGCAATGAAGTCCTATATCGAGGCATCTCTTACTAAAAAACCCGGTAGTCATGAGTATTCCGAAAAAGTAGAAGATTTGTTTGAATACCACAAAGTCTCAGCCATCCAGATTAACCAAACCATAGATGAAATGGAAAACCTAAATGATAAAGGATATACAGTGGATGGAATGAGACAAAGGGTTGGTTTTGCTATTGGAAGCGAAGAATCGGGACACAATATCACTATGGGCTATCATAAGACTGATGCGAATAGGGTAATACCCGTATTCATTGGTAATGGTTTGAAGAGTGCTTTGAATAGCATTGTTTCTACGGAAAAGCTATATAACGAGATGAATGCGGAAAAGTATTACCAGAAGATTAAAAAGCCTTTTGCAAAAGGTTTCAAAAAGACATTTTATGTATACTATACAGATAAATCGAAACTATCAAAGCAGTCTTATCGCAATAAGATTAGCAATAGATTGGTAGAATCTCTAAATGGATTTACTGCGGTTCAATCAAGATTGTCCGAAGAGCCTGAAGCACTGTTTTTTACGATTTTTAAGGATGACAAAGAGGTTGGGACTAGCTTTGTCAGAAATTCCGGAACAGAGGATAAGACTGGTATCTATTTGCGTTGTGGTAAAGAGTTAAAATCTGTTTTTACATCCTTTGGTACAATTTTATTTGAATTTATATTTGATACTATGAAAGATGAGAGTCATCCTTATCGTAAGGCAGAAAAAGCAATTCTGGATTATCTCTGCTTGAATAAGACTCTGAGTTATTCACAGGTGAATGATATAATAAATAATGACTTGGTTAAATCTGATAGATTGCTTGCTGAAATGGAGAATAAGGAGAAGGTTATCTATTCTGAAAAGGACATCTATTACAAGTCTTGACCTACATTTCCTTAACAAATTTTCACTTTTTTATAGAATTTCATATATTCTTAAACTTAATTATTTACATATCAGGCTAATGGTATTATCTTGAAAAAAGCTAATTGCATTATTATTAGGACTATACCAAGGAGATAAAAATTATGAATGAAAACCTTAAGTTTAAAGTATCCAGGGACAAGTTTTATAGGAATGCTAACTATTATTTAGATAGAATGGCATATGTTTTTGACCTTGACTTTAAGGAAGACTTACCACCAGTGGATGAGTTAAAATGGATAATAGCTAAGCGATTCCCGGATATGCAGAATAGAAATGTGCATAACCATGCAGAATTGTTTGCTGAAACAATAATCCAAATACAAAAGCTCGATATGAACCTGTGGGTATCCAAATGGAATGTTATCCAAGAAGAAGGATTCTTTATCATAGCTGTAGAATACATAGAAGAATATGTATGCGAGGATTGTACCATATTAGCACAGGAATGGCTACAATCCATCATCGATAAAGATGACAGCTTCCCCTTTGAGGAACGGTTTGAAACTCTTCAAGCAGATTTTGATAAAACCTTATTCGGTGGTCCTACACTCTATCACCTATTGGAAGCGGCTGTACTTAATGATATACCTCTTACCTATATCCATGAACAGAATGTATTCATGTTCGGTTACGGAAAAAGGCATGTTAAATCTCGTTCAACCACTTTTGATGTTGATAGTATAAAGGATACCGAATTCACTATGTACAAAGACCTTTGTAAGGAGTTCCTGCTAAAATTCGGTTTCCCTACACCGGTAGGGAAGGTATGCTTTACTGAAGAGGAGTTAGTCGATGCTGTGAATGAAATTAACCACTTCCCACTCGTTGTGAAGCCAGTTTCCGGACATAAAGGTCAGGGAGTAACCACTGATGTTAGAAACATGGAACAAGCTAAGAAGGCTTTCAACTCATTGGTTGTAAACTTACCGGAAGGTTTTGAATGGGACGGAGCTATTGCGGAAACCATGGTCACAGGAACAGACCACAGACTGATTACTGTTGGCGGAAGGTTCGCAGCGGCTTTACAAAGGACTCCTGCGTTTGTCATTGGTGATGGTGAGAAGACGATAAAAGAGCTTATCGAAATAGAGAATGACACAATAGAACGATTAGACAATGCCCGTTCTCCTTTGTGTAAGATACAGATAGACGAAAGCCTTATCGACCATATAGAGAAGCAGGATTTAACATTAGAATCAATTCCTAAGCCAGGAGAGCAGATTATCTTAAGGACTGTAGCAAATATCTCCGCAGGCGGGGTCTCGTTCAATGTTACAGATAAGATACATCCCGATAATGTAAAGCTAGCCGAGGATATATCCAAGTATTTCCGTATAACATGCCTTGGTATAGACTTCCTGGCGGAGGATATATCCAAATCATGGAGGGAAAGCCCCTGTAATATAATAGAGATTAATGCTGGTCCAGGTGTTTTCATGCATCTAGCACCAGCTAAAGGTGGTTCGATTAATGTTCCTGATATCATCATAAAACATTTCTTTAGGGATGGTCGAGATTCGAGGATACCAATCTTTGCATTTAACCAGTTGTCCAATAGACTAGCCTATAAACTGACTGAAAGTTTGTATGACTTTACCAGCTGGGATGTGGCAACCTATAACCAGGAAGGAGTCTATGTTAATAATGATTTCTTCTGTAAGAACGAACACTATGACATCAACATCGAGATAATGCTAAGGAACCCGAAATTAGGTATGGCTTGTATCGAAACCGTATCCCAGGATATTCTTGATTATGGTATGTTCTTTCAGGGTGCTGATTTGGTCATACTAGAAGACCCGGATGAGATTGAAGCAATATTAGAAAGAGATTTGCTGGATGGTGGTTATGTTATAAGGATTAGTAATGCTGAAAAGAGTATAAAGGTATTCAAAGATAGTCGTGATATTGATTCTGTGGTTTTTGAGGACATTAATGACAAAGAGGATAAAACGCTAGAACTCATCTTATCCATTTATGACAGTATGCTTAAGGGTTATGAACATAAGAAGATGGTTGATAAACATACATCATCAGAGGTTCATAGTTCAGAAACTGTTGCTGAATAGATTTTATAATTTATAGCTCTTGCCTAAGTTTGTTTATAAGGGATATTCTATATTATTTTATTAAAATCAGATTAATTATTATATTTATATATTTATCAAAGGGCAATCTTGCCTTTTCTTTGTGAATAATATATTTAGATTTTTTGTATATAAAAAAGGGAGTGTTATAATCTATGGAAAAAGACAGAGAAGACTTTTTCCATTCTGTTTACATGAAGTGGGTCGAGAATACAATTAAACCGGAGGATAACGCAATAAATCTGGATATAATACAGGTTTATTGTGAGTTTCTAAAGGATTATATCGAATTTAACGACATTGATGATTATTGTAAAACCGTTGGAGAAAATGATTATACCATAAGCGAGCTTAAGACCATCTGGAATAGGATTGGCAATGTTTATCAGATAAAAATAAATGTAACAATTCCAGCGAAATTCGAAAGCGAGGCTAAAGAAAGAATAGAATCATTGCTAAAATCGCATGAGATTGAATATAAAATAGAAAAATGTGAACTACATAAAAATTGAAAAGAGGTTTTTAATTAAATATGAAAAACAACAAACCTAAAGGAGCACTCATAATCATTGGTGGTGCAGAAGACCGAACAGGTAAGAAAGAAATACTTAACCGGGTTTTAAACTCAAATCCTAAGAAAAAAAGGGCTGTTATAGGTCTGGTCTCTTCTGCAACTGAATTCCCTAACGAAACATCAGATTCCTATAAAAAAGCATTCTCTGACTTAGGTGCTAAGGATTTCATTCATTTCGATGTAAGAAAGGGTTCGGAAGCCGATTCCGATAGAAATCTTGATTATATAAGAAAGGCGGATGTGGTCTTCTTTTCGGGCGGGGACCAGTATCGGCTAGTCCATATCCTTGGTGAAACAAAGTTCATGAACATTATCTATGAAAGATACCATACTGAACAGCTTGTTATTGGTGGAACCTCCGCTGGAGCGGCATGTATGAGTAATCCAATGATATACGATGGAGATGCAGAAATGGGCTTCCTTAAGGGTACTGTCAAGATAACAACCGGCTTTGGTTTAGTCCCCAACAGCATCATCGATACGCATTTCCTGGCTCGTTGTCGGATTGGCAGACTTACCCAGACCATCGCCTTGAATCCTGAACTACTCGGTATTGGATTAGAAGAAGACACAGGATTGATTATCAAGAGAGGGTCACAAGCAGAGGTTATTGGATCAGGTGCTGTGGTTATACTTGGTGCTAATGAAGTTAAGTATAACGGTATCTACAAAGCCAGGTATAAAGAACCATTCACCATCTCCCCGGTTAAGATGCATCTTTTGACTAATGGAGTTAAGTTTAACCTTGATAAAAGGGTAATGAGCCAATCAATCGCCAATACCATATTTAAGATTTAAAGGCTGGTTCTTATGAAAATCCTGACCTATCATGTCCTGAAAGGTCCCAACTATTACAGTCCATATCCCGTTATAATTATGAAATTAGATTTAGGGGAGAAGGCCATATTGGATTCTTCTTCTGTTGATGGTTTTAACGATGCTCTACTCAATTATATACCAAGTCTGCACAAGCATTATTGCTCCTACGGAAGGGAAGGCGGTTTCGTCCTACGGCTGAAGGAAGGGACGATGTTTGGTCATATAGTAGAGCATGTATGCCTGGAGCTACAAAACCTTGCTGATATGGAGGTCAACTTCGGTAAGACAAGGGAAAGCACTGTTCAGGGGGTATTCAATGTAGTCTACAGTTATGTTGAGGAGGAATCCGGTAAGCTAGCAGGTAAAACCGCTGTAAATCTTGTTAACCATATAATCGATGGTTGTTTGATAACTGATAAATCCGTAGAAGGTTTTGAACTGGCTTCAGAAGTAGAAATGATTAGGGAGATACAACAGGATAAGGATTTAGGTCCATCAACCAAGTCTTTAGTGGAAGAGGCAAAACACAGAGGTATCCCTTATATAAGATTAAACCGGTTTAACCTTATCCAGATGGGGCATGGTAAGTACCAGAAGAAGATTGAAGCCACTATTACTTCGAAAACCTCTGTTATTTCAATGGACATAGCTAAGAATCCCGAATACTTCTCGCGGGAGCTGGAATCTGTAGGTATCCCATCATCTGATACCCGGTATGTCTATGAATATGATGAAGCATTACAGTATTTACTTGATAATAAGTCTCCAGTTATGCTGAAGTCATCTGAATCGAGGAATGGGGAAGGAGTTACACTTAATATAACCTCCGAAGAGGAGTTGAAGCAGGCATTCGATTATGCTTCCCAAGTCGGGAATGAGTTTATCATAGAAAGATATATTGCCGGGTTTAACTATCGTATACTTGTTGTGAATGGTAAATTCCTCGCAGCTGCCAAGAGGTATCCATCTAAGGTAATCGGGAACGGAAATGATAACATAAAAACGCTTTTAGAGAAGGAGAACAGCTTACCAGAACGCAATATGCAAGAACAGTCTGCTTTGAGTAAAATTAAAATTACTGATGTAACGAATAAATTACTACAGGATAAAGGATTGGATTGGGATTATGTTCCTGATAAGGGAGAAGAGATTAACCTGCATCTAAGCTGTAAACAGGATTTAGGTGGCTACTCAGTAAATGTCACCGAGTGGGTGGATATCGAGAACCAGAAGATGGCGGAAAAGGCAACCAAGCTGAGCGGTTTGGATGTTGCAGGGATAGATGTCATCGCAAACACTCTTAGGGAACCGTTATATGATACAGGCGGGGTCATCACCAGCATTAATGTGTCTCCTGATTTTAGAATACACACCTATCCATTAAAAGGATCATCGGTAAATGTAGCAAGACCGGTAATCGATATGCTGTTTCCTAAAGATGAACCATATTCAATACCTATCGTTTCTATAACCGGAACCTGTGGTAAAACCAGTGTCGCCCGTATGGTTTCTCATATATTGACCATGAGGGGATTCGATGTAGGATTATCCTGTTCTGATGGGCTTTACTTTAGAGATGAGTTTATAGCAAAGGGAGATAGAACCCATCGAGAAGATATGGTTACTCTTTTAAAAGACCCTTATGTTGACTTCTCGGTCTTTGAGACAAGCATAGAATGCATCACTAGTGAAGGTCTTGGCTACCAAAGGGCGGATGTAGGTGTTATACTTAATATATCGGATGAGTATACAAATGATGGAGAATGGAAGGATTTAGTGGATGTAGGCTATGTTAAGCTTTTGGTTGCCGAACAGCTGGAGGATTGGGGATATGCTGTGCTGAATGCTGATAATGAGTTAGTCATGGATTTAAGCCGTGACATTAGGTCAAAGTGTATACTCTTTTCTGTGAATAAAAATAATCCCCTTATACGTAAACACCTGACTGAAGGTGGAATAGCAACTGTATATGAAAGAGGGTCTTTCGATATACTTATTGGGAATAACACTAAAACCAGGGTAGGAAATGTCTATGAGATACCAATAACCTA
The DNA here is from genome assembly GCA_964447635.1 of uncultured Spirochaetia bacterium. Lineage (GTDB taxonomy): Bacteria > Spirochaetota > UBA6919 > CAYUUC01 > CAYUUC01 > CAYUUC01. Next base: position 7,560 of record CAYUUC010000059.1, on the reverse strand, counting down.
CGATGGTAAGTCCAAATCGGGCATATATAATGTATTGGCAACAATTGCTACTGTTTATGGCATATGGAGATCGATAAGAGAAGATGATAAGAGGACAATCTCTATAGATGATATCAGAAACGGTATTATCTCTTTCTCTCCCACATTTAATAATAATCCATTTCGCCAGAATCGATTTTTCATAAAAGATTCCACATTTTTAATAGATTCCCCTTCTAATCCCGCTTCTTTTGAATCATATCGTGACTTTATAATGAAAAACACTTCTGGAAATCGGAAAGCCTTGATTTATGACTTGAAAAGTTTATCCGAAAAATGCTGGGAAAAATCTGCTATACATTTATCTGGGTTATTCGATAGTATATATGTCGTTAACAGTGATAAAACAGATTCAAGCCTGATAAAGGATAAACTACTTAACAATACTGGATATAAGCCATCGAATATACATATAATAGAAGAAAACCATAATATTATCAATAATATGTTTGAACTGGAGAATAAGAATAACATTTGTATCTATTCATTAAATAAATCTATTATAGAGATGCTGTTTAAATTGAAAGAAGAGATAGACCCTTTGGAATAGTCCATTAGAAGATTGGTTGATATATGGTTTATCAACTAGCTGATAATAGGAATGGATACCTTATATTCTTATAGAATACATTAAATACTTTAATATCCGTTATGTCAGTTTTATAGAAGACAGCGTCTTTTAGAAGTGAATCAACCAATACAGAATTTCTTAATATAGCATATGATAGGTTTGCATTGCTAAGATAGGTATGCTTAATAATGGTATTACTAAAATTTGATTTAATTAGTATGGTGTTAGATAAATCTGAATTAAAGATTTTAGACTTTGCTAAACAAGAACCTGTTAAATTCGCTCCTTCTAAGTCAGTATTAAGAATAAAAGCCCCATAAAGGTTCGCATTCATTATATCAGCTAATGCCAATTGAGCACATATTAGATTAACATTGCTTAAAATTGCTCCATTTAATACTGCTCCACGCAGGTCTGCTCCTCTTAAATCCGCATTAGTTAGGTCAGCATTACTCAGATCAGCGTATCTTAAATCCGCCTGATTAAGTATAACACCACGTAAATCGGCTTGGGTTAAGTCTGTATAACTAAGGTTTGCACCTTCCATTGAAGCATAACTAAGGTCTTTATTATTTATTACCTTTATCATTTCTTTCCTATCCATGTTTTATCTCCAAAAAAAGTTTCTTTTATTAAAATATAGTTAATTTTCTATTAATTTTCTATTAATTTTTTGTTTAGATTTTGGTATATTTCTTGTAGTTCACTTTGCTGCAAAGGAATACATAATATAAAAATTAATATAGAGAATTTACTTGATATCATATCATATAGTTCTTAACTTTTAAACTAAGATAGGTAAATAAACCTATTAATAATATTGTTATAAAGTTAAAGGATAGGAGAATCTATGAAAAAATCATTACTGTGTAAAAATTGGTTTTGATAAATAATTCTGGATACTGAGCTTCCGACCAAAGATCTTACAAGTTGAACTATCTTGTGACAGGTCAAATCGAATTCGCTCAATGACCCTTGCAGTAATATTCAACTAATACTGCTTTATATATCTACAGAAATTATAAAATAAGAATAACTTTATAAATCAAAACAAATTTAACCATATCATATAAATAAATCAATTTATTAGACGGATTTTAGAATAAAGTTTATGATTTTATTACATTTATCATATAATGATTTTAATCAATTTATAACAAATCAGGAGTTTATTTATGCCAAAGGAAATCAAAATCGAAAAACTACCCAAAGAAGAACTGGAAAGAAGAGGTGTCTTCGATTGGGGAATATGGGAAAAGGAAGCATCGCGATTCGACTGGCATTATGACCAGACTGAGGAATGTTACCTTTTAAAAGGTCATGTCATAATAGAAACGGAAGATGGCAAGAGGTATGAATTCGGTGCAGGTGACTTTGTTACATTCCCCGAGGGTCTAGATTGTGTATGGGATATAAAAAAAGCTGTTAAGAAGCATTATAACTTTATATAAAATTAGCTGATTTTTTATGAAAAAATTAAAATTCTCTTACTTTATCATAAAGATTATCTCAGAGCCATTTTAATATGGTATCTTCAACACTAAATCAAATAAAAGGAAAATATATATGTCAAGTAAACCATCAATCGATTACTATTCAGACCTAACCAAAATGTCCAGACTACGAGCTATCGCTATGTCTCTTATCACTACCCGTAATGACAGCGGAAAAATAGAGATGAAATGTAACCCAGCCCGTGCATACGAGTTAGCCAGGCAAGCACCTCATATCGCTGTCACTGACTTACCCATCTATGAAGGAGCGAGGAAGAGGTTGGACCTGGCTCCAGGCTCAACCATCATTGATGACTGTCATGGTTCAATCGTAGGCAGGACAGCCCAAGCAAGACGCTTCTATAACAAAGCCAGCTCCTCAGAAAAGCGAAAGCTGGAAAATCTTTGCCTGGATGCGGCATTTCAGATGAAGCAGAAACGATTACTCATCGCTGATGCTATAATTGGATTAGATAAAGACCTTATGCTTAAAGCTATTCTATGCACTACCCGTGCTAATGCTCCAAACTTGTTCAACTGGCTGGTTAACTTTGCCTGGATGGAGGCACTAAAAAGGGATTATGAAGAAAGCAAGGAACTTGACATTCAAGACATTATCTTTATATCATTCCCCGATTGGGAAAGCACAGACCCAGATTTCAAACCACCACTAGTAATCTTCGACCCATACGAGAATGTAGCTTTCAGCTTCGGTATGAGATACTTTGGCGAGTTGAAGAAGGGGACTCTGACTATGGCATGGACTAGCGGGATGAGACTCGGTCAGGTTGCTTGTCATGGGGGTATTAAAGAGATTGACTTTTCACAATGCGAAGATGAGAAGTATCGGTCATTCGGTAAGAAGGTCATAGGCTTCTATGGGCTCTCTGGTAGTGGTAAATCATCTCATACCAACTCTAAAGACAATGCAGGGTCTTTACCAGCAGGTATTAAAAAGACCATTCTTCATGACGACGCTTTCCAAATCGATGTAGAGAATAAGTCCTGCCGGGTATGGGAGCCAAGTCTCTTCGATAAAATGGATAAAAGGGATACCGACCATCCTGACTGGAAGTATGTCATATCCACACAGAATAACGGAACAATAGAGAAGGAAGGCAAGATTGTCCCTCTAGCACAAGACATCCGAAATAACAACTCCAGGGCATTGCTGGATAGGGACTTATTGGGTCACTATACTAACAAGATTGGTTATCCCAACTATATCTGTTGGCTGATGAAAGACTCTACCCTACCCCCTATCTTCAAATGTGACGACAAGTTTCTTGCTGTAGCAATGGGTGCAACTCTTATGACCAAACGAACCGCTGCGGAGAATGTATCCGTAGAAGAAATGAAGAAGCTGGTCTTTGAGCCTTTCGCTAATCCATTCAGAGTTTATGAACTATATAAGGATGTGGAAGGTTTCCTAAAAGTATTGGAAGCAGGTACAGAATGTTTTGTTTTTAATTCAGGCGGTTTCTGGGAGAGTAGTGATGCGGCATTAAAAGAGATACCATTAAAACTCAGTTTGAGACTTCAAACAGCCCTATTGCTGGATGAACTTGAATGGGAAGAATGGTCTCTGCTGTCAGGAGCAATGGTACCCACCCCTGAGACCATAGACAAACTCTGGCCCGATTACAGCGAGACCTATTCTACAGAAAATGTTCAGAACAAAGAACAGTACTTAGAATTGATGAAAGACCGCTTCAGACAAAGACGGGATTTCCTTATCCACTCAGATATCAACCATAAACCTGGTCTATTGAAGCAATTACTTACCGCCTTCAGCGGTTTAGCCCCATCAAATGGAGAATAATTTAATTTTGAAATATATAATATCTACTGAAATGTGTTGATCACTAATCCTCGATTAGATAATCATTGAGGAGCTGAAACCATTGGGAAGTTCTGAACAAAGTATAGAAGTTCCAATCAAACGAGGTTTTCTTCGAGGTTTTCATCAGAAGTGCCTTCAGAAAGCCCCCGGAATTACATTCGAGGTAGTACTCGGATACTATCGGAATACACCCGGAATATACTTCAGAAAAGGCTAATCGGAAGACCTCTCAGAAAAAGACCCGGAAGAAACTCCTTCAACCTGATTCTTAGTCAAATCGAGGAGGGGATCGTTCTCTCTTGAAAATGTCTTATAACTTATCATTTTTCACAGCATTCCTCCTTTACTTTGATTTATATTACTCGTATTTAGACGAAATAATTCAAAATATTTAACTATTTTTTTAAGAAAATTCGTCTCTAAGAATTTTATTCTAATATCATAATTTAGGTAAGAAGAAATTTGATATTATGGAATGAAATAGGTATAGCGGAAATGACAAAATCATCTCCGCTTGCTTTAATATATTAAAACTTATCGGTTAGCAAATTTTATTCTATCATCATCATATTCAGCTGGATCAATTGTTCCTTTGTTCTCTACATATTGTATAATCATGTCTCTTTGGAACAATGAACTATCATAATAGTTATCGTTTTCTTCAACCAGCATATCATATCCATCACCACCGGTTTTCATGAAACTATTGGTGGCTATGGTATAGGTTGCATCCATATCAAGGGGTGTTCCATCGATAAATGTAACATCAGAAGGAACATAAGAACCATCTGCTTGCTCAGTCAAAGTCCATGTTAATCCTGAAGTCTGTAAGAAAGCACCGCTTCCAGGTCCCTTCTCTGCTCCATGTTCTATTGCATCCATTACAACAGAACCCTTAACATCTATAATTACAACGGTGTTATCGAATGGGAGTATTTCATATACTTCTTTCTTGGTTATGTCTCCTTCATCTAAACCGGTTCTAACACCACCAGCGTTTTGAAGAACAATGTCTACTCCAGTCTGTTCTCTCATACCATCGCAAACCATATTAGCTATAGGATAATCATCACTCCTGCTTGCCTTTTTATCGAATGGGAAGATGCCTTTTGATGTACCAATGACTTCAGAGAGTTTCTTTTCTACTTCTTCCAAATACGGATACAGCATTCCTGCTAGCTCTTCATCTTCTTCTATAGGGTAATCAACTTTATAGTAATCACTATACTCAAAGTAATACTTACCGTCTTCGGTTACAAATTCGTGTTCCTCACCTTCTTTGACTTTACCTTTGATGTTGATTGGTATGTTCGCTCCGGTTAATTCTGTTATTTTTCCTTCTGTAACAGTAATATCAACTCTTCCCAGATATAGTCCCCACTCCTGAGCATGGTTTATCCAAGTGTTATTGATTTTTACTGGAGCATCGAAGAAAGTATGAGAGTGACCACCGATAATAAGGTCGATACCATCCACTTCTCTTGCTAGGTCTTCGTCACCAATCATGTTTTGCTGAACTGCTTCTGAATAATCTTCATAGTATCCTAAATGAGTTAATGCTATGATAAAATCTGCTTTTCCCTTCATCTCTGGTACTATTTCCTTTGCTACTTCTATAGGGTTTCTAACATCAAATTGAGCTACATGAGCAGGCAAAGTAGTCTCCAGAACATCCGGTGTTACCAGTGATAAGATGCCCACAGTAAAGCCATTCATCTCTATATAGGTGTAAGGTTCGAAAACAAGACTCTCATCTTCTTTATAAACCACATTAGCATTAAGTACTGGATTACCAAACGTTGGAATGAGATTATACATAAGTTGTTCAAAACTCTTATCAAATTCATGGTTTCCTACAGCGAGTGCATCATATCCCATATAGTTAAGACCCTTGAAGTCTGGCTCAGCATCGAAGAAATTAGATTCGGGTCTACCTGTTATTACATCTCCAGCATCCAAAACTAAAACATTATCTTCTTCGCTTCTTATCTTATCGATAAGTGTCATCCTGGCAGGCATCCCACCAACGCCGGGTGCTGGGTATTGGAAGAATGCTACCGGGTGTCCGTGGGTATCATTAGTATGAAGAACGGTTAATTCAAAAGACTTGGGTTCTTCTTTAGGTCCTGTTTCTGTCTCTCCTGTACAAGTAAACAGGAAAGATACAATGAATAATGATATTAAAGTAAATATTATGAGTTTGTTATTAATTTTCATATATTTTTTCTCCTTAAAATTTTTTTGATTTTATAGTAATCCATAGTTTAGTCATATATAACAATATTAAAAGTAATTCTTATAACCAAGAAAAAAGTATAAAAAACCAATATTAAAAAATGGTTAAATCTGAATTAAAGTTACAATTAAGTTTATATACGTTTATGTGGGTAAAAGATAAATTGGGTACTTATAAATATTTAATCTAATGTTTAGCCGGTGTATGTTATACGATAAATAGCACCATACTTATCATCCGAAACCAGCATAGAACCGTCGGGCATGATTAATACATCAACAGGTCTACCCCAATCTGATTCACCCTGAAGCCAGCCCTCTGCGAAAACCTCATAACTAATCGGGTATCGATTTTCATCCAATTCAACCAGCATCACCCTATATCCTATTGGCACTGTTCTATTCCAGGAACCATGTTCAGCGATAAAGATATGGTTTTTATACTCATCTGGGAACATATCCCCTGTATAAAACTTCATTCCAAGAGCCGCTACATGGGGACCTAATTCCTGTACCGGTTTCTGGTATAAGTCACAATCCCCAGGTTCTCCATAAGTCTCATCGACAATATCTGAACCATGACAATAAGGATAGCCAAAATGAAGACCCATCTCTGGAGCATGATTTAACTCATCCGGTGGTCTATTATCTCCTAACCAATCTCCACCGTTATCCGTAAACCATAATTCATCAGTAAGGTTATCCCAGGCAAAACCTACTGTGTTGCGTATCCCTTCAGCATATATTTCGAAGCCTGAACCATCCGGATTGATTCTGGTGATGGTTCCATAGATATCATCATCCGGTCACAGATGTTACATGGGGCACCTACCGGCACATACAGCTTACCATCTGGTCCAAAGGCAATGTATTTCCATCCATGATGACGGTCTGAGGGGTAGTCATCGTTTATGACCGTGCTTTGTGGATTCTCAAGGTTATTGTCAATATCATCATACCTGGTTATGGTATCTACTTCGGCAACGTAGAGGTCACCATTTCGAAAGGCTACACCATTGGGCATGTACTTACCATTGATTATGGTTTTAACTTCATCTGCCTTATAGTCACCATTTTCATCGATAACGGCATAGACTTTACCATCATTTCTACCTCTGGTGCCGACATATAGTATACCATTATCGCTAAGTGCCATCGATCTAGCTCCTGGTACATTCTCAGCATAGTATGATATATCGAAACCATCAGGAAGTTTGATTTTATCAAGGTTTTCGATGGGGTCTCCGTTCATTGATTGACATGATATAGAACATAACAATCCTGATATAACAAGAATGCTTGCTACTATATAGAAATAAATAGATTTTTTCCTCCTGTGAAATTTCTGGTTATGCTGCTTTATTTTCATCCCATAACAT
>CAYUUC010000058.1:0-16225 GCA_964447635.1 uncultured Spirochaetia bacterium | reverse complement strand
TTCTTTTCCAGAAAAGAAGAACACATTAGCAATTTTCATACCGCTCACTACTGGTATTAACAATAATTTTATTAAAATTAATGACAACAATTCTTTATTGTTAAATTTAATTAAAGTTTAAGGAGATTCTATGGATAAATATGAAGAGTTAGAAAAAATATTAAAAATGAAAGAAAATGGAATAATCAATGAGGAAGAATATCAAAAATTGAAGAGTTCAATCATTTTTAATGAAGGAAGCAATAAAAGAGTAAACCAGTCTAATCCAATAATGATATTTAAGATTATAGGAATTGTCATTGGTTTGATTGGAATTCTAGCTTTCTTTTTACCTTATATAAGTAATCCCCAATCATCATCTTATTATAGTTCTCAAGAAAGTGTAATTATTAACGGAATTAAAATAACCGATACAGCATTCCAGTCTATATCTGAATTTTTCTCCTATATTATAGAATCCAATTCTTATGAATTAACAGGTGATATAGTATTTATGGTAATTATAAATATTATTACTATGCTAGCTCCACTTGTATTTCTGATTATTCATATAATATTATTAATATCTTCTATCATTATGAGACGAAAAAAGGATTTAACGCCTATATGTATTATAAATTTTATAACCTTTATTGTATATTTAGTAATATCAATAGTAAGGGTGGAGTTTTTTCAAACTCAGTATAGTGGATATTTTGAATATACATATGGATACTTTCTAAAAATCCTATCAGTTGGAGCTTATTTATCCATACTGCCCATTCTAATATTCTCAATCGTTTACATGGTAGCCAGCAATAGTATAAAGGAAAACCAAGCTATTAACCCTAATTCTCAATACCAACCCTTCATATAAGTTTTCCTTGACTCAGGAATAAATTCCACTGATTATATATAATACCAAATTCATAGATATATAAGGGAAATTGAGCAGTGTTGAATGGTGAGTTCCTCTCGACTTGGCTGATTACAGAGCTTGTCTATATGCAATGGTCTGTCAATAGATTAAATGAAATTGGTATTAGCTGGTTAGGTACTTATTCCTCTCTGTAGGTTCTAAATCTTCAAAATCTGACAAATGTTCAATTCTTGCCTTTTCAACCAACGTTTCCAAATCTTTAGCCTGTGATGCTATCTTTTCGCTGAAAGTCGCGGCATCATCAACCATAAGGGCATTCTTCTGGGTTGCATCATTAAGCTGGGAAATAGCGTGTGAGATTTGCTTTAATGATGAGCTTTGGTCTTTATTGGATAATGAGATTTCGTTTATGGTTTCATTGATTTGTTCAACCAGTTTGACATTCTCATCTACCCAATTAATATTATCTTCTATTATGTTCCTTATCTCTTTGGATTGTGAAGCAGACCTTTGTGATAATTCTTTGACCTGAGTAGCGACCACCTCAAATCCTCTGCCGGTTTCCCCTGCTCTTGCCGCCTCTATCGATGCATTTAATGCGAGGATGTTGGTCTCGAATGCGATTGATTCTATGGTTTCGATAATTTCAACCATGCTTTTACTGGAATGACTTAGCTCTTCCATGCTGTCCTTAATCTTGTCAGAGAAGTTCTTAGTTTTGATTGTATTATTCAAAGTATTATCGATGGTTAAGCTCAATTCTTGTATGGAACTGGTTATTTGCTCCAGGCTGGCTGCTTCTTCGTTTGTTCTTTGTGATAGTTCGATATTACCTCTTGATATGGAAGTGGTTGCTTCTTTAAAATTGGTTACTGCCTGGTTAACCTGCTTAATTATGTGATTCATATCCATCAGCGAACTCCTGTTAGAGTTAGCTTCCTGCTTAACCTGATTTATTAATGTCTTTTGAAGACCACCAAAATAGTAAACAAATCCAGTTAACATTGCTAAGGCTGAAATAGGAACGAGAGTTAGGGTAAAATCAGAATGAGGGCTTATCAGGTTAACAATTAGAAGATTAATAGCAGACAGACTTGAGGTAATAATAGAAAGATTACGATTAACCAAAAAAGATATGAATATTGCTACTAAAATAAAATATATTGTATCAAGAAGAACTGTTCTTTCAAAATGTAATTCCATATAATTTGTGTATAAATCTAATATATATCTAATATTAAAAAAGATTAGAATTATACTTAAACCCAGTTTTACCTTCTTCTTTATAACTAAAACTAGTGCTAATATACATATTAATATCTGAGAGTTATTTGCATATAAAAAGAAAGTCTCTGTAGGAGATTTAAATATTTCCTGCATATCTTCTGTTAGATAATAAAAAACCATATAAATAACTATTGCTGATAATGCTAACATAATTGCCATTAAACCAACTATTTTCACCTGGCGGTTATAGTGTGACTCTATATTGGATGTAGAACTCATCAACTAATCTCCATAGATAATATTCAAAATCGTTAACCTACATTATTAAATAATCGTCACTTTTATTTAAAAAGAGAATATCTTATATGTTTTTTTAACGCTATCTATGTTTTTCCATTAAATAATTAAGTAACCTTCTTTAATAATATGAAAAATTTTCTATATTCTTAATGTATAAATAAATGTTAATACTTGACAAATAAGGGGCAAATCTTGGCAAAAAAAAAGAAAGAAAAAATCATCTACTTCTGCACAGAATGTGGAAATGAATACCCTAAATGGACTGGTCAATGCACCGCATGTGGTGCATGGAATTCTATGAAAGAAATGAAACTAGATGACAAAACAGTAAGAACCACACCATCTATAAGAAAAACTATAGAAAGCGAATCCCAATCCACCCCATTATCCAATATTGAGTCCCAGCAGGAACTTAGGACACTCACCCGTATAGATGAGTTTGACCGGGTATTGGGTGGTGGATTAGTAGCAGGTTCACTCGTACTACTGGGAGGAGACCCAGGCATTGGCAAATCAACCATGTTAATGCAGGTAGCAGATAAACTCGCTTCCTCAATTAAGGTATTATACATAAGCGGCGAAGAATCCGCCCGACAACTAAAACTAAGATGTGACCGTATTAATGTAAGTAGCAGTAACATATATGTCCTTGCTGAAACGAGGATGCAGAATATCATAAATGAAATAGAAAGGATAACACCAGATACTATTATCGTAGACTCAATCCAGACTATGTATAAGGAAGATGTGTCTGGTCTCCCCGGTAATGTAACACAGATAAGAGAATGCACGCTTGACCTCCTTAATATAGCCAAAGGGAATAGCATAAGTGTATTCTTAATAGGTCATGTAACCAAAGAAGGTCAGATTGCCGGTCCTAAGGTGCTTGAACACATTGTCGATACAGTACTTTACTTTGAAGGTGAGAAAAACAGTTCACTAAAGCTCCTTCGTGCAGTTAAAAACAGATTCGGCTCAAACGAAGAGGTGGGCATCTTCAAGATGGAAAGTAACGGCATGCATCAGGTGCTTAATCCATCCGATGTGATGTTGGACGATTATAAGTTTGACCTGATTGGAACGACTGTAACCTCGCTATATGAAGGAAGTCGCCCCATACTAATCGAGATACAGGCTCTTGTAAGCCAGACCTATTTTACAATGCCCAGAAGGACCGCTGAAGGAATAGATCTGAACAAACTATATAAGATAATCGCTGTTCTGGAAAAGAGGATGGGACTGGTACTAGGTAATAAAGACATATACATTAATGTAGTAGGTGGTATGAAAGCAAATGAACCGGGAATCGAGCTATCCCTGGGAGCTTCCATCTTTTCCAGCCTTAGAAACATCGTCTTCCCTAAGAAGACAGCTTTCATTGGTGAAGTGGGTCTCTCCGGTGAGATAAGAGCTGTCAAGAATTTATCTGGACGGGTTGGAGAGTGTTATAAGTTTGGTATTGAACAAGTGGTTATCCCACAAAAGAGCCTATCAGAAGTGGATAAGTATAAGGATAAAATGAATCTTATAGCTTCTACCAACATCAAAGATGCTATAGAGAGGAGTTTCAGGCTTAGTGGTGAGGATGAGTTTAAATAAACATCTGAATTAGACTCTTAGCTGTAAATCCTTATTATACCTTTCAAAAATGAACTCACAGAGCATCTTCAAATGTTCATATTCTATATCCATTAACTTTATACCAGCTGTAGTGCCTTTCTTAAAAAAGACCAATCCCCTAGCTCTTATTGTACCATATCCGTGTATTAGTATGGATATATTGTCAAGCTTTTGTCTCAAATTAATTAGAGGTGTGATTTTTTTCGAGATTTTAAAGAAGACTGTACCCATACTTATATCTATAACCAATCCCGGTATTCTGATTGGTTCGATTTCCTCTCTTTCCACCTTAAAACTAATTAACATTTTCTCCTTAGGAGAAATATCTACACGTATTTGCTTCCTTCTTTCTCCAGGTTGGATATCATAAGCCATTAGAAGATTTTTGATATCATCAATCAATGTGGTACTTTTGGCTTGTTTTGGTATAAAGTAATGGACATCAAATGAATCCATCATTCTTTTAAAGTCGTAATCATCATCCTTGGATGTATAAGCTGCTATCACTAGTTCTTTAATATGGTCGGTTTCTCTAATATATGATAAAATTTTCTTCTTGGAATAGCTGGTATTATCGAAATCACCTATCATAAAATCTATCTTGGTTTTGCTGAATATATTTTTAATCTCCTCTTCACTGCTGGCATCATATATATAAAATCCTCTGGGTAGGAAAGCATACACTGTTTTATAAACCAAAGAATTGCTTATATTAAACAATAAGATAGAAATGTTCTTGGAATACTTCTCATCCTGGTTTACAATGCATATATCAAAATCACCAATATCCGTGGTAAAGTCAATCACTGCTATCACATTATCATTACCCATTATATCTCCCGAACCATCTGTGAAAGGTGTTGGAGGGTATATATTACAATTATAATGCGAGTTTTCCAGCGTTGTTATAGCATTTCCAGATATAAGGTTTCCTAACTCTCCCACAGTGGATTGGACAAACTCTTCGTCTTTTAATAGATTCCTGGATTCACTATCCTCTATATTCTTGCCAACCATCTTGGAAGCAAAACCATGAACCATCTCCTTGGACAGATTAAAAATTATTCTACCTGCTACATCACCGGTAATATCGATATATAATCCACCATGGAGTTTTTTCTGTTTTGAACTAGTCATATAAGCGGATGACTTACGAGCATTGGTGTCTGTTACTTCTTTTAGGATTTTTGTTGCTGAATCGATGAAAGGTTTAATATAGTTATAATCCATTTTTTAAACTCATTCTCCGTTTATTTAAGATACCAATTCTTATCTTTTACTCTTATTCATTTTCTTGAATTTCTAAATCTCTATCTTTATTATCATTATTTTCATTATCGTCATTTTCTTCATTATTCTCATTCTCATTTATTCCTAATACATCCCTTAGATTATCCATAAAGTCATTGGAGATGATAGTAAATGTTATATCATCAGGATAAATGGTATATAGATATCGGTTTTTCTCGCTTTGCCACCCGAAAGCATCATGGGCGATGCCTGCTTCCCCGTATTGCTTTTCGATTGCATTAATTACTTCTTCACCTTTTTCCCTATTCAATATAAACTTCCATCCTACAACCATTCGTGTATCTTTCTTTAATCTAATCAGCAGGTCAATCTGGGATGAAATGCTTATAAGTTTCTCCGGTTTTACGATATAACCGAGCCTTACTCCGGTGATATGGTTATTAAGGTTAATCTGTCTGCGCTCCTCTTTAGTAAAACCGCCAAACTGGACTATTACTTTTAATGCCATGGTTTCATTTTCATAAACATACAAATCAGAACCATGTTTCTTAATCTCGTCTACTGATTCCATTATATCATAATTCGTCATAAATATTTTATTTATACGTGAGAAATAATCGATATCATCTTCTATATTAACAAAACCGATATCCTGCTCCTCTTCAGCACAAAACAATAGAAAAGTCATCAAAAAAAGGACTAATATTAAACTTAAGTATTTTTTATTTTTCATATCCTAACCATTTATATAAAATTATATTATTTTTACTCATATAAGAAATTAACAAAATATTGACTTAAAAGGAAGTATGATTTCAAATTATTTATGGTCGGATAATAAAAAAAGACCTATAGGTGGATTTATGTATAAACTAAATGTAGGGGTTGTAGCAGTATCTAAGAATTACGCTATCGGTAAAAATAATACCATACCTTGGGATTACCCTAAAGACCTTAAATGGTTTAGAACTATAACACAGAATGGCACGGTCATTATGGGTAGGAGGACTTTTGAGTCCTTCCCGCATGAAAAAATGCCTAATCGATTAAATTTAGTTATGACAAAAAAACTAATCCCTTCTAAAGATGTAATTTACCTTCAATCAAGACAAAGTCTCACTAATTTGATGGAATATCTATACGGATTTATCTTCAACATAGGTGGAAGTACGATTTTTTCCTTAGTCGGTGAATACATCGATGAATGGTTGGTTACCAGAATACCCGAAGTTATTGAGGATGCGGACACATTCATGAATGATGATTTCCTAAATGGTTTCTTTAAATCAAACCTTTATAAATTAGATGAAGGTTTATTCTGTGAACACTGGATTAGAAAGGGGAAAAAGGAAGATGATAAATTTAAAGAAAGGATTAGAAAAGTACTGAAAGAGCTTTAATCTAACTCTGTCTTGGATATACCGAACATACCCGCCCATTGATAAAGTATATCACCTATTATCTCTACACCATAGCTATATGTAACAGACATACTAACTATATCAGATTGAATATATGTTCCACCTTCAATTTTTTCAAGCACTATTATATTATATATGTTGGTAATGACTAATATTTTATCATTATGTAATATTGTTTTGATAATATACTCATTATCACTCATAGATAGAATCGTTTCTTCTTTAAATTCACCTTTTGAGTCTATATATGAATAAATAAGAGAAGTGATGTACTTATTATTAGAATATTCAGAAACAACCATCAACATATAGTTATCATCATAACAGTAATAATTCAGATAATCAGATGCAAAGTTTCTTCTATATACAGTATTGACTTTTTCATTGGTTATTTCTTCAACAACCAGATTGAATGAATTTCCACCAAATAAGGTCTGGTATTTATCCAAACTGACTATATAATTATCTTCCAAGAAAGCAATAGGTAAACCTGATAGTTCTTTAGTATACATGTATTCAGGATTCTGGGGGTCGCTTATATCTATTACCTCAGCTAAATAATCATATTCATACTTATTAAATCGATGATAGAAATTATTTTTACCGGTTAATAGATATGCTTTATCATCATGATAAAATGCTCTTTGTATATCATGTTTTTTATCTTTCATATTTGTTGTTGATAGAATAGCCGGTACCCCATTACGAGATAAATCCAACATAATAAGGGTTGAATCTATCGCTAGGGCTAATGTATTCTGGTCAAATTGATGGAAGACAGATTCATTGCTTCGATTCCTATAGGAATTATTGTATAATGGATTATATACATATTCGCTGATACCAGTTAAATCATATTTTCCCAGCAATTTAGGATTAGACGGGTCTTTAAAATCTATTGCTAATAAGCTGGGGTCAGCATAGCCATAAGATGGTCCTCCACTAGACATTAATATATATAGGATATCATTTATTATTATATGTTCGTTGTAATGGATATATTTATTACTACCTATGTCTAATATTAGTTCTCCTATATAATCTTCATTTTTGGTATTTAATGAGTTCTTAAAAGTTTTAATAAGTGGAGTTTGTGAATAATAATTACTATATCCATAGAAATAATTATTTACAAATTTAATCCCGATATCATTATTTAAACCCATTACATAAAATACATTCTCAGCCAGAATTAACCTAGATTTAGGCTGAACTTTGCCTTCTGCGTCTATATGATGAGAGTTAATCTTATCATCAGAATATGTATAAACAATTTCATCGCTAATCTGTATTGTCCTTTTCACATTTCCTTGATGTACCAATACAGCGAAACTTTCTATTGTATCCCGATTAATCTTTATCAACTCGACATAACTCTTATAATAGCCACTCTCATATGTATTAACCGGGACAGCATATGCTTTAAATGCTGGTAAATAATTGAGTCTTTTATAATCCCAGCTAGCCATAGAATAGGAATAGTATGAGGTATTACCTAAGAATATGGTTTGAAGGAGTACAGGATTATATGGGTCGGAAACATCGAAATAGGCTACTTTAACTCTACCATTCTCCTGACCCAGTGCAAAAAGTCTATCACCAAGCACCTCGATATGGTCAGACCAACCCGGTATATCATCCATCGCTGCCGCTATTACAGGTTTCGAGGGCTCACTAAAATCAATGATGAATAAAGGGTCTTTCCTTAAAAAGGTTACCACATAACCAATATTTCCTGAAAAACGAGTTGCAAAAAGCGATTCACCTATAGCAAGGTCCAAAGTATTTTCTAAAACCGGCTCTTTCTTATCACCCCAGTAAATTGAATGGACTTTAGTAGTCAAATCATGCCAATCATAAGATACAACCCGAAGATACTTATTATAGTAATTGAGTTTGAATCTATCAGGAACTATGCCGGTAACCTCTATCGTTGAGTTTAAGGTTATATTGCCGTTTGGGTCGGATATGTCATAACGGGTAATGGTTGATTTATTTTTATTCCAATAATCATTGTCCATCGACACCACAAAAACAGCCTCTTTTGTAACATGAATGGCTGAAGAAGAACCTTCTATCGTAATGGTGCTGATTTTTTCATATGTATTAAGATTTATAGAAGTGATGTAGTTTGTACGCTGAAGGTTAGAATAGTATGATGAATAGTAATTGTTATTACCACTGTAATTATAAACATTCGTTACTACATAAAGCACATCTCCAA
The DNA here is from genome assembly GCA_964447635.1 of uncultured Spirochaetia bacterium. Taxonomy (GTDB): domain Bacteria; phylum Spirochaetota; class UBA6919; order CAYUUC01; family CAYUUC01; genus CAYUUC01. The sequence goes on along the minus strand of CAYUUC010000058.1, from coordinate 7,323 downwards.
CCACTCTACTATCAACCATGTATCCAGGTATAAGGAATTCGGTAATAAATTCCATCTCCGATTTATCAACAGTATCGATAAAACTTACAATTGAATGGTCATTAGTATCAATTCCGTAGTAGTGTTGATAATAATGGTTATAGTAATAAGAAGGGTTGAGTAACATTACTGTTACATTATCCTGGAAGTACATCTCTTTGGGTAGACCTTTTAGCTGCATGCTTCCCAAAAGTTCAGGCGTATCTTTTTGAGATATGTCAACAGCGACTAATCCTCTGTATAGATTCGCTATGTATAATGTATCGCCGTCTATTCGATAGATATCAGGTTCTACTATCTGTCTATCGTTCTTACTAGAATCATCAGATATATCTTGAGCACCATCTTCTGATGTTTTTGAACCTGAACAATAAGCTATTACAAAAAAAGAAAGGATAAGAATAAATATTAATTTAAAATTTAGTTTTTTCATAATATAAGTCCTTTTTTGTATTATTTTTTTATCTAACACTGAATTTAGTAAGAATCACTCAAAAAAGGAATTTGCAATAGCAAAAATATTAATTATTATTTTGATATAAAAGAGAATAGATTTAATATGATATTATTACCATGATAGATATACTCATTTGCATATGAAATTGAAGTTATCAAATCTCTAAAACCTCTTTCAATCGGCGATTTAAATCGTTAACCGACTTCTGTTATATTAGCATCTGAGTATAAAAAGACTATGAGGAATCCCAATGAAAAAACACATTATTATAATCTTATTATTACCTGTATTTATGGTTATATCATTCCTTATAATTTTCTCATGCGGAGAAGAAGGCAAAGATATAGACCATATCATATCTGATAATATCGATAACAATCTACCTGATAACACAACAATCGATGATACAGAGGGTAATCAAAACGATGATGAAACCCCTATCGAAGATAACCGGGAAAATGATGAAGAAGACATAGAAATAGTCGGAAATGATGATGATAGCAATGGTGATGAAGATTATAACATAAGCATTGATAAACTAAGAGGCAAAAAATACATAAATGCATATTCAGGACTTAATATGAGGGAAAGCCCAGGATTGGATGGAGAAGTCATTCTAAGCATACCCTATAACTCAGAAGTAGAAGTAATCAGCACCAGGGACGAGGTATTAGAGATAGACAGCAAAACGGGTGTCTGGGTTAGAATCACCTATAAAAATCAAATCGGCTGGGTTTTTAGCGGATACCTCATGGAAGAACCAATGGAAGTGAATACAGCTAAGGGATACGCTTATATCACTGCTGAATCTGGTCTTAGGATGAGACAAACCCCTGCCTTAGACAGTGATGTCGTGGTTAAGATACCATACAAGTCTAGAGTAGAAACCCTGTCTGAAATGGGAAACACTATCACTATAGAAGGTGTAGATGGACGATGGACTAAGATAACATGGAATGAGTATACCGGGTGGGTTTTCGGAGGATACCTAGGCAATCGAGAGTCTGCTAATGCTAGCTGGTTAAAGATGTTAGACAAAGGTACCGTCTATGATGTAATACAGACTACTGATAGAGGATTTGTTTCTGCTGGAACTAATGATGACTTTGTTATAATAAGGATGGACTCTGCCGGTGACCTAATATGGAGGAAGACATTCGGTGGATTAGATTATGATACAGCTACATCAATCAAACAAACATCTGATGGGGGCTTCATCGTGGCTGGTATATCCGTATCAGACGATATCATACCAACCATAGGCAATAACAGCGAGGTTAACGACTTCTATATAGTCAAACTCAATTCAAACGGTGATAAGGAATGGGACGCCATGTACTTCGGCTCTGGTGAAGATGGGCAGACATCCATAATGGAAACAGAGGATGGCGGTTACATCATGGCTGGTACATTCTGGCTGGATGATTATACACCATTTAAAGGAGTAAACACTGGAAGAAGAGACTTCTATCTGCTTAAACTCGACTCTACTGGTAAAAAAGAATGGGATGCTATATATGGAGGTAGTGATTGGGATGAGATTAATTCACAAATCATCCAAACTCTCGATGGAGGATACATCCTGGCAGGATACTCTATGTCCCAGGAGATTAAACCAGCTAACGGTAAGAACAATGTTTTCATCAGCGGAAGCATGGGTTCAACAGGAGATATGTATATAATGAAAGTCAATGCTAGTGGAGATATGGAATGGGATGCGATGTATGGTGGGTCCGGTATGGATTGGGCAAACTCTGTCACCAAGACCAAAGATGGGGGATATCTCATCGGTGGTATGTCCAACTCAAGCGATGTCACCCCTGATAAAGGTATCAATCGAACAGTAACTCCAGAATTAAACATCAATTACGATTATTATGTAGTTAAAATCAGCTCAGATGGAGAAAAACAATGGAGTGGTATGTATGGGGGTAGCTCTGATGATAACATCTATAGCATAAACTCAAGCCAGGATGGGGGTTACATCCTATTGGGAGAAACAAAGTCATCGGATATTAATATAACAAGAAATAGCGAAAAAGACAGCATTGTGGTTTCAGATAGTATGATGTTAGCGATGAAATTGGATGCTGAAGGTATAACAGAATGGACTTTCGCTTTCGGTGAGGATGCTTATAGTCGTGGCTATTCGATTATACAAACTAAAGATGCAGGTTTTATGCTAGGTGGTAATTGTAATGATGGCTATCTTTGTTTTATAAAACTAAGGAACAATGGAACTTTAAATTCTAATTAAAATTATGTTTTAATCCAATCATAAAATAACCAATATTTTTGCTTTATCCTTACATTTTTTTCATATTATTAGTGAATTTGATTGTGCATCGCAACATAAAATCATGATTATTTAGGAGGCTTTATGAAAATTCTCGTATTCAATTGCGGTTCTTCATCAATAAAATACCAGCTTATCGATATGGAAAAGAAAGAAGCGATATCCAAAGGTTTACTAGAAAGGATAGGTCTTCCCAGCTCCAGATTGATACATAAAAAGGGAGGAGAGAAGTTCGTTATAGAAAACGATATAGAAGACCATCAGCATGGTGCTAAGATAATACTCGGTGCTCTTACTGATGAAAAAATAGGAGTTATAAGTAATATAAAAGAGATCGACGGGGTTGGGCATCGAGTGGTTCACGGAGGAGAAATATATGCAGAGTCGGTTATCATCGATGAGCATGTAGAAAAGGTAATAGAAGACTGCTTCGAACTCGCCCCCTTACATAATCCAGCCAATCTAATGGGGGTTAAGTCCTGTAAAAAGCTATTACCGCATGTATCCCATGTTGCTGTATTCGATACGGCATTCCATCAAACAATGTTCCCTTATGCTTATCTATACCCTTTACCTTATGACTTTTATGTTAAGTATAAAATAAGGCGATATGGTTTCCATGGAACAAGTCATAGATACGTAGCGAGACGAGCGGCTGATATGCTAAATAAACCATTAGCCGAACTTAAACTCATCACCTGTCATTTAGGCAATGGAGCATCAATAACAGCAATTGAGAATGGGAAATCAGTAGATACATCAATGGGTTTCACACCACTAGCCGGTTTAATGATGGGGACAAGATGTGGAGACATAGACCCGGCTTTGCCAATGTATATAATGGGTAAAGAAGGTCTCACTGCTAAAGAAGTAGATACATTACTGAATAAACGCTCCGGTGTCCTTGGAATATCGGGAATGTCCAGCGATATGAGGGATATCGAAGATAAAGCCTTTAAGGAAAAGGATGAAAGGTGTAAGCTAACCTTGGACATGTATCACTATCGTATCATAAAGTATATCGGTGCTTACGTTGCTGCTATGAATGGAGTGGATGCAATAATCTTTACTGGTGGTGTTGGTGAAAACTCTCCAGAGTCACGGGAAGAAATATGCAAGAATCTTGGATATCTTAACACATCCTATAATAAAGAATTGAACAATGTTAAGGGTAAGGAGAGAGTCATTTCCACCTCAGATTCAAAAGTAAAGCTACTCATAGTACCTACTAACGAAGAATTAGCAATTGCTACTGAAACGGAAAACCTTATTAAAGAAGTCTAACCCTAATATGATAGAACAGAAACTAAAACCCCTTCTAATAATGGAATACAAGCGTTTCCCAAAATCAAGAATAGAAGATTATTACAAACTTGTATATCAATCTGTATGGGGAGGAGAACATAATATAACGGATTATATCTCAGTTAAGAAAATGTTAGTTGATGAGTTAAGCAATATTGAAGCAATACCTGAAGAACCCTTATATTATCATATAGGTTTGGATAAACATTTACTTCGACTAAACCTTAATCGATGTAAGAGTGATAAGATTAATTCTGAAACCATAGCAAGTGCTTTCTATAAAGGAGCTAAGACATATAAAGTTAAATATGGTGATGGTTTTGAATACCTGGTGAAGAATATGGTAGATATTCTCATGAAAGAACCTTTTTATTTAAACTCTTATAAAGAATTCATAATAAAAATGAAAGAATTGAATTATCCCCCATGTCATCATTCTGATGTTTATAAAACCTTATACAATCCACATTACCGGATAATTCCTATAGATTATCTATCTGAATTAATACCACATAAATAGGGATATATCGGTTTACTATTAATAAACCATTTTATTACTTTAGTTAATGATAGGATAATATTTTATTAACGGAGTAATTCTATGGATAAAATCCAACAGAAACGAGTAGACTTGATTCAAAGGCTTTTTCCCAATGATTTTCCCAAGCTATGGTGTCCACCTTTAACATTTTATAATGAGAATGGATCCATCAATTTTGACCGTATGGGCAAACACCTGGATTTCCTTTTACCATATATCAATTCATATTTAATTCCAGGCTCAACTGGTGATGGGTGGGAATTGAGCATTGATGAATTTAAGCAATTGCTGGAATTTGCTTTCAAGAGGTATAATCCAGATAATAATATTAATATCACTATTGGGATATTAAGAACTAATATGGATGAGATGTTAAAATTTATGGATTATGCCGCTAATTTCCTCAAAGATATCGGCTTGACAGTTAATAGTGATGATTATAGGGAAAACCGTTTCAAAGGTTTTGTAATATGTTCCCCAAAGGGTAGAAACACGACTCAAAAAGACATTGAAAATTGTTTATCCCGATTTTTGGATATGAATTACCCAACGATTTTATACCAACTACCACAGGTTACCGAAAATGAAACTTCACCAGAAACCTTGGATAACCTGGTTCGTGAGTATTATAATCTTTACATGGTTAAAGACTCCAGCGGTTATTATACCGTAGCTAAGAAAGAGATAGATTATAATAATCTATTCCTGGTCAGGGGTGTAGAAGTAGGGTATAGCGAAGCATTAAAAAAGTCCGGCGGTTTTTATGATGGCTTCTTACTGAGTACCGGAAACAGCTTCCCAAAAGAACTTAAAGAGATAATCACCCTATTGGAGAAGGATAACCAGCATGATGCGGATGAACTCTCTCATAAGCTAACCCTTGCTATTAATGATGTATTTGAAATTGCTAAGAATATACAAACCGGTAGCTTATTTACCAATGCCAATAAAATGATTGAACATATAAGAAGATTTGGGAAAGATTGGGTTGATAAACCTCTACCAAGATTGCATTCCGGGGAAACAATTACCAAGGAATTACTAAAAAAGACAGAGGCTATCTTGAAGAAGCATAAATTATCTCAAATGTAAAATTTGATTTTTGACCATACAAAAAGGATATTGACTAATCAATATGTTTCTTTAAATAGTTCAAAGAATGCTCGAGGTTTCTTACACACCTTACAAACCAATGGTGCTTCCTCTCCTTCATGAATGTATCCACAGTTTCGGCATTTCCACATTACTTTTCCGTTTGAAGAGATTTTTTCATACTCATCCGCGGTCTTCTTGAAGACTGTTCCATCATTTATATTATCTAGCAATCTCTGATATCTTGCTTCATGTCTTCTCTCAACTTCGGCAATACCTTCGAATGTAAGGGCGAGGTTTTCGAAGCCTTCTTCCCGAGCTTCTTTTGCCATTCTGGGATACATCTGGGTATGTTCATAATGTTCCCCATCGATACAGAATTGCAGGTTTTCGGTGGTTGTTCCGAGATTACCCATATTCTTAAAATGCAGTTTTGCGTGTTCTCTTTCGTTGATGGAAGTTTCTTCGAAAATCTCAGCTATTTGCTCATAACCTTCTTCCCTTGCAATTTGAGCAAACATAGCATATCTGGACATTGCCATAGACTCACCAGCATATGCTTCATCTAAATTTTTCATGGTTTTGGTATTTTTTAATTTATCTTGTAATGACTCTGCCATTTAATTCTCCTCTTTAATTTTGTATAAATTTTAATGAATAATCGTAAAATCTATACTGAATTAATATTATTCATGGTTGTGATTATCCAGTTATTTATTACAATAAAATATTAACTGATTTTAATTTTAATAAGGATAAAAAAAATAGGCAAGATATACTTTATTTAATGTTTGGTTATGAACTTCTTCTGAAAATAAAAAAAGATTATTTAATTATTATTTAAGTGATAGAATGAAATCAGGATTAATAATTAATCTTAACCATCACTCACCCGTACCTCGTTGAGCTAATTCCTTATCCATCATAAATAGACTTTGTTTGGCATCACTAAGCATCTTTACCCTATTCAATAAGCGGGATGCGGTGGCTTCTTCTTCCACTTGTTCATCAACAAACCAATTAAGCATACTAATCATTGAATAGTCTTTACTCTCCCTCGCCATATCCATCATATTATCAATACTTGCGGTGACCTTTTCCTCGTGAGATAAGGTTAATTGGCAGATCTCTTCTACGGAATTGAATTCCACTTGAGGTTTATCGATACTCTCCAGCTCAATTTTACCCCCTCTATCAATTAGGAAACGGAAGAACTTCATTGCATGTTGGTGTTCCTCCTGTGCTTGAATTTCAAACCAGTGGGCAAAACCATCCAAGTCTATTCCATATAAATAAGCCGCCATAGACAGATATAAATATTCAGAATAGAGTTCTTTATTAATTTGGTCATTTATTATTTTTTCTAATTTTTTTTCAATCATTTTTCCTCCATAATTTAAAATTAAATTTATTATACATTTTCTTAGCCTCATTTATAAGTCTATCATAAGTCTAATTACTAATATTAAGAAAATCAGATTAGAAAAAAGTAATAGATTAGTCGAATTTATTAAAGATGTGATAGATTAGATTTTATTAATTAAATATCCTTCCATGTTTATACTTAATTTTATTTTTTTTTAGAGAACTTTC
>CAYUUC010000057.1:289-16411 GCA_964447635.1 uncultured Spirochaetia bacterium | reverse complement strand
AGTACCATTTTTGATTGAAGAGAATTCAAATATTGAAATTGAATTTTTATGGTTATTTATAATGATTGGAACATCTATTATAGGTATCATTACTGGTACATTTATAGCTGAAGTAGAAGGTCTAATCGGAGGGTTCTTTATTGGGGCACTGCTGGGATTAGGATTGTACTTCCTGCTTAAGATTGAAGTTGGTAGGATTATAAGCATCATATTTCTAACTGTTATGACTATATTCCTATTCTTCTTTGTCTTTAGAAGTAGATTTAAGAAGATGGTAAAGAAGAAATAAAATGTATAAATAAGAGGAATAAAATGGATTATAAAGACTTTACCGATAAAACAATCAAAATACTGAAAGAAGCAAAGATTCCACTATCATTAACTGAGATTTTGGAAATTATCCAGCAAAAATTTCGTGATAAGAAGGTGATTAATCTTATAAACTACGATTGGAAAGAAATTGTTGATTATCTTAATGATGAATCTGAAATGAAAAAAGCTGGAATTAAGAAAATTAGCGAAAAACCAGACAGGTTTTTAATGAATGACTTTCTTAATGAAGAATTACCGGATAGAACCACAGTATTAGAATCAGAATTATCATTGAAGCAAAAAGATATTCGGACTAATATAAACTCTGATATTATCCCGCATTTCCTCAGCTATTATATGGGTCAATACTTAAATGTTTATACAAAATCAATAACTAAGAAAGACGATGATACATCTAATTATATAAGATGGCTTCATCCTTCTATGATTGGGGTACACTTTCGAAGAGATTTATCAGATTATGAAGATGAAGAATCTGTTGGTAATATCAGAAACATAACTGATTATATAGATGTTTATTCATTCGAGATTATCAAAAAATTAGGATTTTATAATCTGAAGGAATCTTACTTCCAAACAATTTCTACCTCTTATTGGGCAAACCAAAGCTATATGGTTTGTGTCGAAATCGAAGATGAGAATGATGAGTCTTTTCAGAAGGATTTACTGAATCTTGGTAAGAATTATGGTATTGGACTGATTAAGTTGAATATTATCAACCCCGATGCATCCATAATCATAGTGCCAGCGAGAATTAAAAAGGATATCGACTGGGAGATGACAGATAAGCTTAGCGAAGAAAATGTTAAATTCAAAAACCTGTTTAATAATATAATAAAGAATTATAAATCAGATGAACTTAAAAAAGAGCATTTTGATGAAATCAAAACAAAGAATGAATTATTTCTAATGTTGGAGGAGTGATCACAAGTTTTACTCATGCTAGTTTCACTGTTATATTATCACTCCTTATCCTAACACTTTCTATCTTCACATCAACCATAACACCTTCTTCAATATCCTCAGAGGTAACCAATATAGCTGAAGTAAGAGTATTATCCAGCATAACCTTATAATTAACATTTATCTTTCTGATTACATAAGCTTGGATAACTTCACCGATTAGACCTTTAAGATACTTAAGTAACCAGTATCGACGGGATTCCCTTTCAATACTCATAGTCTCTCTAGCAGTCTGTTCTGATGTAGCTGCCACCATTTGTATCTCTTCTTGATTATATGCTAATATACTTTTTATTGTATTTGGATTTGGCTTCTCATCTTCCATTTTAGCATTAATAAAGGATTTAATCTGTCTATGTACGAGTAAATCGTTATAACGCCGTATTGGAGAGGATGCTTGCGTATAAGCGGATATCCCCAATCCGGAGTGTTTCAATGGAAGAGTTCCCATTTCAGACCTCTTCATCCTTTTAAGGACTTCTGTGACCTCTTTTCGATTAAGGTTTTCTCTTTTATCGAAAGGTAAAGGGTTATCCGGTTCGGGTTGAGATATGAATATACATGGGATATCGTTATTTATGCAGAAATTGGCTGCTATGTTATTAGCTAAAACCATCATTTCTTTTACTATTTTGTGACTTTGAAGGTTTGTTTCCAATCGTTTAATGATTATGTTTTTATCCTCATCCACTAAAACTTTAATGGAAGGTGTGTTGAAGTCTATTGCCCCGTTATTCAATCTATCCTGTCTTAATTTCTCGGCTATATTTAGTAAGAGGTTCAGGTCTTTATGGAGTTTATTCCTCTCTTCTTTTGTATAGTATTGATATTCATCATCTTCATCTACTTCGTTGTCCATTATTAGTCCTTCAGCTTGTAGGAAACTAAGTCTGTTCTTAACTATTATTGATGATGTGATTACATTTTCTGAACCTTCTATTCGATTGAAATCCTTATCACAATCTATAGTGAAAGTCAATGCCGGACGCTCTTTATCTTTAACCAAGCTCATTAAGTCTTCGGAGAGTCTTTCCGGGAACATAGATATCTTACCGATAGGAAGGTAAACTGTGGTGGAACGGGAAAGAGCTTCTTTATCCAGCTTGGAATCTTTTTCTACATAATAAGAGACATCAGCGATGTGTATATAAAGCTTATATCCATTTTCAGTCTCTTCTATGCTTAATCCATCGTCTATGTCCATTGTGTATTCATCATCTATGGTGAATACATAATGACGATTTAGATTAAGCCTGCTGGGTTGCTTCTCAGCATTGTATTGAAATGGTAGGATATCCTGGGATAGTTTTATTACTTCTTCTGAGAATTCTGTTGGTATATTGTATTTTAATATGCTTAGGTTTTCATCTTCCTCGAACAGACCCAATTCATACATAAACTTAAAAGCAGATTCAGGTTGTGAGCTTAACATCTTAAAGTCAGTCTTTTTCTTTATTTCCCGAAGAAGTTCAATAGCTTCATTCTTCCTTTCATACCTTGACCCATGTATAGCAAACATCTTAATAGGTTCAATAAGGTTTAGGACTATATCCGGGACTTTAGGTGGGAATGAGAATAATATGGTTTCTTCTTGATTAAGGGATTCCTCCATATTATCGGTGGTATTCTCTTCCTTATCACTCTTCTTTACTTCGTCAGGTTCTCCATAAGGTCTTGTCTGTTCTATCTCTTTATAATAGAAGCTAAAGTAATCTTTTAACCATTGAATGCTTTCTGTCCTTTCTATTATAGCTTGTTCTTCCTTTTCTTTAGCTATCTTCTCTTGTCTGAGCCGGTCTTCTACTTCTTCAATATCCTTAGGGACAAATAAATCATTTTTTTGCTTGAAATATATACTATTATTAGATAATGCGTAAAATAGAGGGAAAAGCTGGTCTTTACTGTATCCCTCTATGAAATATAATTCAGCAATATCTTTTAGTGGTAGACCATCGGTCTCTTCTGCTACAACATCGTAGATCTCTTTTATATTAATCTCATGAGATTTATCTATCATATCTTTGTATAGGTTTTTAATCTTTTCATCATCCATATCCTGAGGTTTATCATTAATAACAAAGTCGATTTTGTCAGGTTTAATAGTAATCTTATCACCGTAACCGTTTACTATGATTAACTTTGACGATTTCTCACCGTTAACATATCCTATGTTGGCTTTCCCAGACATCCTATAAGCGATTAAACTACCGAGTTGCATTAAAGACCACCTCTTAATTATCAATTATTAAATAAAAAGATATTATAAAAATATATTAGGGCAAAATTCGTTATATGTAAAGTTATTAAGAGATTTTAATAAGGATGCGGGAAAGGAATGAAAAGGCAGTTTAAGATTTTATTTGTGAAGCTGCTGTTTTGGAATATAGACTTATTCCACAATCACCGTTCCAGTCATCGAAGTATGATAGGTGCAGTAATAGTTATAAGTTCCCGTTGTATCAAAGGTGTATGTGAATGTATCATTCTGTGCTAAATCACCACTATCAAACATATCCATATCTTCGGTAACAGTATGTGTAGCACTGTCCAGATTTGTCCATATCACTTCATCTCCTACATTAATGGTTATAGAAGCTGGGTCGTAAGCAAAACCTGATATATCCACTTCATGGGTTATAGGGGTACTACCTCCATCTCCAGCATCACCACTGTCGCCACTATCGCCGCTGTCCCCAGCATCGCCTGAATCACTGGTGGGTTCACAGGCTATAAAAAATAGGGCTATGAAAATGACGAAAAATAAAATTAGTATTTTCTTCATGATAATCCTCCATTTATTTTTTATTTAATAATTCCTCCAAGAGACATATCCCGGGGTATATTATAGTTATTATCATTTTTATTAATAATTAATCACCTAATTAAAAGATAAGTAATATTTATATTTTTGCTAATTACATTTTCTTAATATTCTATTATTCCACTTGATAGTAAGGGATTCCAATATCTATAAAGTTTTGAATATCAGGTTTATTAAATAATAAAGGTTAGTAGTTATAGAAATTATAGCAGAATATCATTATGAATTAGTTATTTTCTGGTTTGTTTACGTAATAGATTAGAGTATCAATCTCTTGAATTATATCCACATTATTAATATATATATCATCAGGTCCTCTAAGATTAACCTGAGTGAAGTTTAAAATGGCTTTTATCCCGCAGTCTACTAGTTTTTCAAAGATGCTTTGTGCAGCAGTGTCCGGAACAGTTAATATGCATATCTTTATTCCTGGATTGGCTTCAAAGAAGTCCTTTATTTCTTCGATTGGTAGGATTGGTATAATGGCGAATCTGTTTACTTTTTTAGGGTCTGAGTCGAATCCAGCCATGATTTTAATACTGTCTTCATCGAACCTTTTATAGTTCATAAAAGCACTACCCATGTTTCCCACGCCTACTATGATTATCTTTTGGGGTTCGTTTTTATTTAAAAGTGTGTTTATGGTTTCTATTAGATTATCAATATTATAACCGCCACGTCTGTTTCCGGAGATACCAAAAATTGAAAAGTCTTTCCTGACTTGGGTTGATGTAACTCCTATCGCATCCGCAAGGTTGTCAGAGAAGACCTTCTCAAATCCTAAAGACTTAAATTTAGTAAGGGCTTTCTTATACTTGGATATTCTCATTATAACATTTATATTCTTAAACATAAACTAAACCCTCTCAAGTTAATATCTTAATATTGATAAGGAACTTTTTAATCATTCCAACTTTTGTTGTTCTATAGTACATTAAATATAAGCATAACCTTTAATATAGTGAAATATTTCACATAAATATTGACTTTATCATCAGAATGTTTATATTATGGGATATAGACTTAGTATAACCATTGTTGATAATAATTCATTTTATTTTATTTAAGGAGTATATAATGATTACTCTTACCATAGATAATCAGCAGGTCACAGTTCCCAAAGAGACCTCTATATTAAATGCAGCAAAAAAGTTGGGTATCCATATACCAACACTATGCTATGACCCAAGATTAACCGAAACCGGAGCATGTAGAATATGTTCGGTGGAGGTTAACGGGCAGAGAAGCCTGGTAACCGCATGCACCTATCCCGTTTCACAAGGGATGGAAGTAAAAACCAACACTAAACGAGTAAGAGAAGCACGAAAAACCATAGTAGAATTGCTACTCGCTAACCATCCTTTTGAATGCCTCACCTGTGTTAGGAACAACAACTGTGAGTTGCAAAATCTCGCTATTGAATACAATATTACGGAAAAGAAGTGGGCTGGTGCTAGAAGAGAGATAAACATTGACGCATCAACCACATCCATCGTTAGAGACCCGGAAAAGTGCATCCTTTGCGGAAAGTGCGTCAAAGTGTGTAAGGAGTTACAACAGGTTTACGCATTGGACTTTACCAGAAGGGGCTTCAATGAGATAGTTGAACCGGCTTTCCATAAGCCATTAGCTGACTCTGTATGTATCCTCTGCGGGCAATGTTTATTAGCATGTCCCACTGCAGCCATTCAGGATAAGAGCATGATAGACGATGTCATGGAGATGATTGACGACCCCAATGTCTATGTCACTGTGCAAACAGCACCAGCTATTAGAGCTTCTATCGGGGAGGAGTTCGGTCTCGAACCCGGTACACTGGTAACCAATAAACTTGTAACCGCATTAAGGCGGATTGGGTTCAAACAAGTTTTCGATACTGACTTCGGAGCGGATTTGACCATAATGGAGGAAGGAACGGAATTCATAGAAAGATTGAAAAAGGGTGGTCCATTCCCCATGTTCACATCATGTAGCCCAGGATGGATTAAGTTTATGGAACACTTCTACCCGGAGTTCATACCACATATGTCCAGCTGTAAATCTCCGCAACAGATAACAGGCATACTTACCAAAACTTACTTCGCTGATAAGATGAACATAGACCCGAAAAGGATATACAATGTAGCAATAATGCCATGTTCTGCTAAGAAGTTCGAGATAGAAAGACCCGAGATGACCCGGAATGGAATCAAAGATGTCGATGCTGTTCTTACAACCAGAGAAGCGGCAAGGCTAATCAAGATGTATGGCATAAATGACCTGATATCCTTGCCTAATTCAGAGTTTGATGCACCACTTGGAATAAGCACTGGAGCAGGTGTCATGTTCGGTATAACTGGCGGTGTTATGGAAGCTGCCCTTAGAACAGTATCAGAGCTTATGACTGGTGAAACTTTCAAAAAGATAGAATACGAACAGGTTAGGGGGCTATCCGGAGTTAAAGAGGGTTCTGTCATCATTGGTGATAAAGAGATAAGAGTAGCTATCGCTCATGGTTTGGGTAATGTTCGTCAGGTTTTGGACTCGGTAAAGAATGGCGATAAGGATTATCATTTCATCGAGGTTATGACTTGTCCCGGTGGATGCATCGGCGGTGGTGGTCAGCCTATACCAACTAACTATGAGACAAGAAAAGCAAGGATACAAGCTATCTATAAACAAGATAGGGGCATGTCCATCAGGAAGTCGCATGAGAATCCCGCTGTTCAAGAGATATATGAGACTTTTCTAAAAGAAGGACCTTATGGAAATGAAGCCCACGAACTGCTTCATACTACCTATAAAGAAAGGAAACCACGAGGGATTTAATCAATCCTGTATCAATAAACCGATAGGAGGATATAATGTCTAATCTAAATAAGGATGAACATCAACAACCATTAAACACTGAACCTGTTAACCAAGTCATAGATAAGCATATTCATAAAGGTAAAAGGGCATTAATCGCCATACTTCAGGATATTCAGGATGAATACGGTTATCTGCCTGAGAAAGCATTAAACATTGTGTCTGAAAGTGTGAAAATTCCTATGGCTCAGATATACGGCGTTGCTACTTTCTATTCACAATTCCGATTGAAACCACTGGGTAAATATGTGATTAGCGTATGCGATGGAACAGCATGTCATGTTAGGGGTAGCACAGACTTGATTAACGAGGTGAGGAGCAGTCTGGGTATCAACCCGGACGAAACCACAGAGGATGGATTGTTCTCTCTTAAAGTGGTAGCCTGTATCGGAGCATGTAGTCTCGCTCCTGCCTTGGTGATAAACGATGAAGAGACTTATGCTAAGGTTACACCCCACAAACTCAGCCAAATCATTGATGAGTATAGGAAGAAAGATAATTAATAGTTATCATTATTTTATGACATTAGAATAAGGAGTAATCGATTATGACTACTTTTCTGGAAATCGCTAAGAAATCATGTAACCATACCAAAGAAAATCCTTGCAAAGACTTTATCAAATGTTGTCTTAACCAATGCAAGCACTGCAAAGAGAACGAAGAAATAACTCAATCTAGAAAGGACATCATTGAGACAACCCATCGAAAATCAAAGAAGTATAAAGCCTATGTTGCTTTGTGTAAGGGGACAGGCTGTCTTGCCGCCGGTGAAAACAAAGTCTATAAACGGCTTATTCAAATCCTTGAAGAGAAAGGCATTCGAGATGATGTATATATAATCGAAGCTGGATGTCGTGGCTTCTGTGAGATGGCTCCTATAATCGAGGTTTTCCCCAATGAAGCCTTCTATTGTAAGGTTCAAGAAGAAGACCTGGAAGAGATAGTGGAAAACCATATTATGCATGGACAGGTCGTATCAAGGCTTCTATACGAACAAGACATATATAAGCAAAGAAGCGATGATATACCATTCTATCAAGCACAGACCAGGCGCGTCCTCTCCAACTGCGGGATAATAGACCCGGAAAACATAGATGAAGCCATAGCAATGGGGGGCTATCTCGGTTTGACTAAGGCACTGTCTATGAAGCCTGACCAGGTCATCAATGAGGTACTCAAATCCGGATTGAGAGGAAGAGGTGGTGGAGGCTTCCCCACTGGACAAAAATGGAAGTACTGCCGGATGAGCCCCGGTGAAACCAAATACCTGATATGTAATGGTGATGAAGGAGACCCAGGAGCATTCATGGATAACGGCATCATGGCTGGAGACCCTCACCGGATGATTGAAGGGATGATAATCGCTGCTTATGCTATTGGAGCTAAGGATGGATTTATCTATGTAAGGGCAGAATACCCTTTAGCTGTGGAAAGGCTGAACAAGGCTATCGAACAGGCAAGAGAGTATGGCTTACTGGGTAAAAACATACTTGACTCCGGTTTTAACTTTGATATTGAGCTGGTACTGGGGGCTGGTGCTTTTGTCTGTGGTGAAGAGACAGCCCTTATGTCATCAATCGAGGGTAAGAGAGGAATGCCCTGGGTGAAACCCCCTTATCCAGCACAAGAAGGTCTCTTTGAAAAGCCTTCCAATGTTAACAATGTGGAGACTTACGCTAATGTCCCTCTTATACTTAAACATGGCTGGGAGTGGTTTGCTAATGTGGGAACGGAAGGCAGTAAAGGAACAAAAATCTTCTCTCTTACTGGTAAAATAAGGAATACCGGACTGGTAGAAGTACCCATGGGTATTACCTTAAAGGATATCGTGTATGATGTCGGTGGTGGTATCATAGATGATAAAAAGTTCAAAGCGGCTCAGACTGGTGGACCATCAGGGGGATGTCTCCCGGAAAGCCTAATCAATATTCAGATTGACTTCGATTCTTTGAAAAGCTCTGGAGCGATAATGGGGTCAGGGGGATTGGTCATCACTGATGAAGAGACATCGATGCCCGAGTTTGCTAAGTTCTTCCTATCTTTCACCCAGCATGAGTCATGTGGTAAGTGTATCCCATGTCGGGAAGGGACGAAGAGAATGTTGGAAATACTAGAAAGGATATGTAAAGCTGAAGGCGTCCCTGAGGACATAGAGAAGCTACAAACCCTCGGCAGAGTAATCATAGAGACCTCAGCATGCGGTTTGGGCAGTTCCGCTCCTAATCCAGTATTGTCTACACTAAGGTACTTCATGGATGAGTATAACTCTTACATATATGATAAGAAGCCACCGAAAGGTGTTAAAACTGAGTATAAAGGCTTCATCAAATACAATATTCTGGAAAACTGTATCGGGTGCGGTGCTTGTAAGAAGGTATGCCCGGTTAATTGTATCTCGGGAGATAGGAAGCAGATACACAAGATTGACCAGGATACATGTATCAAATGCGGTGCTTGCTATGAAAAGTGCAAGTTTAGCGCCATTGCAGTTGTCTCCTAATACTAATTGAATATACCTAAATACAAATCTAAACCCTAGAAAACATATTAAGAAGACCCTCACATTAATTGAAAAAAACCATCGATTGAGTTATTATATAATATACAGAGATTTTACTTATTTAAAATGAGGAGTTTATATTATGAATAAATATGCCATTATTATAATTACAATGTTATTTCTATTGATTGTCACAGCTTGTCCATCTCCAAGTGGAGATACAACACCACCCGATATAACGAGCTTTACACTGGTAAGTGACAATCCGTCCACCTTGGTTTATATCAACTTTACACTGAATGGAAGCGATGATGTAGGCATCACAGGATGGATGGTTAATGAAGATAACACTCAACCACAAGCTGATGATACAGCATGGTTGGATGAGAAACCCGAATACTATAGATTAACCGGAGATGGTGATGTCACCATTTATGCTTGGGCGAAAGACGAAGCAGGGAATGTCAGTGATGGTGCTTCCCTGGAAGTAACATACAATCCACCTGCAGACGGTATCATCGAGGATGATATCTATTGGAATAAGATGATAGATAGTGGAATATATGATGGCGGTTATGGTATAGCGATTGACAATGAAAACAATATCTATGCTGTTGGATTTGGTACCAACCTTGTGGATGCTACTTCGGCATTCGATTGGTGGATAAAGAAATTCGACATATATGGCAATGAGGACGCCGACAATTGGGATAAGAGGATTGATGGAGGAAGCACAGAACTAAACGGTAACTATGAAGAAGCATATTCAGTCGCATTTGATAGCCAGAACAATGTTTATGTTGCTGGATATAAAGGAGTGACCGATACTGACTCCGCTTGGTGGATAAAGAAGTTCGACTCTGATGGCAATGAAGACACTACCAACTGGGATAAGACATTCAACTCCGGGGACGATGGTTCAACAACCGAGGAAGACACAGCATACAATCTGGTTATCGATAGTGAGGATAATGTCTATGCAGCAGGTGCTGGATATGATATTGCAGGAGCAGATACCGGAATTGACTGGTGGATAAAGAAGTTCGACTCTGATGGCAACGAAGACACCACAAACTGGGATAAAAAGATAGATGGAAACGGAGGCAGAGACCATGCTTACGGTATTGCTATCGATAGTCAGGATAACATTTATGTTGCTGGAACTGGGGATGATATAGTCGATGGCTCTTCTAACTGGGATTGGTGGATAAAGAAGTTTGACTCTGACGGCAACGAAGACACCACAAACTGGGGGAATATGATGTTTTCATCCGATAGCTCCTCTAGGATGGATAGACTATTCAGTGTTTATGTCGATTCCCAGGATAATGTATGGTTAGCAGGGTCTGGTAGGAACTTGGTCAGTGGGTCATCGAGCGATGATTGGTGGATAAAGAAGTTCGACTCTGATGGTAATGAAGACACTACTAATTGGGATTTAAAGATAGATTCTGGTAATGAGGATTATGATTATGGACGTGAAGTGATTGTGGATTATGATATGGGTTATGTTTATGTGTTAGGATACGGAGCTAACCTGGTAGGTGTTGATACAGCCCAGGATTGGTGGTTAAAACGTTTTAATCTTGATGGGACGGATACTGGCTGGGAAGTTTATTATGCTGGTAATGGACCGGATGATGATCTTCTAACCCCGAATGATGATTATGCTGTATCTCTTATTAAAGACCAGAATGGCGACCTTTATGCTAATGGACAGGGTATACACCTTGCTAGTACTTCATCGAGTTTGGATTGGTGGATAAAGAAGTTTGTGGTTGATGAATAGAGGTCTATTGTTCTTCTCTAAGTTGTCTTAGGGCTTCTTCAACACTAATATTGCCTTTTTCTATGTTTTTTAGGATGCTTTTCCTCTCTGTTTTCTTAGAATAGTTGCTATAGTAAGTTGGTTCGGGGGATAATGCTTTGAACTCATCTTTAACCTGAGTCAACCGGCTTTTAACTGTTGGGTATGAAATGCCTAAAGCTTTCTCTACATTCCTGATATTACCTTCACACTCGATGAATACCCTTATAAACTCTTTAGCTTCACCAGAGAGCCTGCATAATTCACATCCTTCAAACTCACCTCTAATTATTACCCCGCATTTACTGCATTTAGATTCGGTGATTATTACATCTCCTCCGCAATAATGGCATTTACCTTCGAATTTCATAAATGGTTTTCCTTTCGTTTTTAAATCTACTTAAAAGTTAATAAATTTAAAGATAATTAGGAAAAAAGAATGTTTTATGAAAAGTGTTTTTTGATTTATTATTATCTGATGTTATTATGAATATTGGATTTAACAAAAATCGGATATTAATATGAACAAAATCAAGAATATAATCAAACTATTAAGACCAAAGCAATGGATAAAGAATGTATTTGTTTTTCCGGCTATTCTGTTTTCAAAAGAATTCCTTATCTTAGGTTCGGATGGTGTATATGGTTTGGATTGGTCAGATATAATAAAAATCGGGTTGGTCTTTATATTGTTCTGCCTTGTTTCGAGTTGTGTCTATATCATAAATGATATAATGGATGTTGAAGAAGACCGTCTACATCCTAAGAAGCGATACCGACCGATAGCCAGCGGTAATGTGTCTGTTAAGCTAGGATTGGTTATACTATTCATATTACTTATGGGTTCAATTGCCTTATCACTTTTATTTAACTTTCCAACGCAAATCACAGTGCTGGTCTATTTCTTAATAAACATCCTTTACTCAATCAAACTAAAAAGGATTCCGGTTCTCGATATTGTGATTTTGGCAGCGGGTTTTCTACTTCGTTCTGTGGCAGGAGCATTCGCAATCGATGTTGTTATGACTGATTGGTTCTTGGTTTGCATATTCATGCTAAGCTTGATGATAGGTTCAATCAAGCGAAGGGGTGAGTTCTCCATTAAGGAAAGCAGTCAACGCTCTGTTATGAAGAAATACAATGTTCAGATACTTAATATGTTTGTAGCTCTTTCTTCAATATCAACATTGCTTACTTACTGCATATTCTCTCTTACTCATGAAGTTACACATTTTTATATAACCATTCCATTTGTGATTTACGGTATCATGCGGTATCTTTATATTTCATATACAGATGAAGAGCAGTCTGGAAGCCCTGATGAAGTCATCATATCAGACCCCCACATTATCATTACTGCTGTTTTATATGTTATAGCTGTGTATCTGAGCATGTTTATCCTAAATTAATACTTATCAGATGAGTAAATAGAAATGCGAAAACAATACATATTATATATACTTTTTGCTGGGATATGCACATTCATCAACATAGGAAGCCAGCTTGTAACTGAGTTCTTTATTTCATCTATAGAAGCGTTGCAAAGAATAGTATACTCTTCATCTGAAGGGTCTTTAAGGATATACGATATCATTAAAATCCTTGTCGGTACTGGGTTAGGATTTATGTCTAAATTCATTCTTGATAAGTTCTTTGTATTTGGAGAGAAACACGAAAACATTGGTCATACTTTCAGACAGATGGTTATATATGGTTTGATGGCGGTAGTTACAACGCTTATCTTCTGGAGTTTTCAGGTGAGTTTTAAGCTACTTTTTAGTTTTACCTTTGCAGAGGAGGTAGGAGCTATTATTGGTCTGGGTATCGGATATACAGTGAAGTTCTTCCTTGATAGGAGATTTGTATTTATACCCCAACAAGAAAAAGTTAGTGAAATTAACCGCTAATATTAATTTCGATGGCTTTTAAGAATTGTGTTTATGACATTCACATAAAGCTGGATAAGACTCATTTCACCAGCAGGAGTGGAGTAATACATATTATCCTTATGTGGGTTTTCCATTAGCATTAAACGGTTCTTATATGAACTCCAATTCATTCTAGCAGGGTCTCCATATTCTGAAGTGATATGATTATAACTAAAAGCTTTCTTTTAATAAATCCTCTCTCTGGTGTTGAATTTATTATAAAATAATACTTCATAAAATACCTTTAAAACACTAGTTAAAATCCTAATAAAGATTTTAATATTTTTTATTAGGAATAATTTATGAATTAATCTATAGGATAAATAAAGGGATAAAATTTAGAAATCAGATTTTATTTGTATTATGAGGAACTTCTTGTTAAATTAAGTAATTGTATAGTAGAGAATTAATAATTCGTTTAACAAAACTTATATTAAGTGATAGCCAATGTCAAAAGAGAAAAAAATTAATTCAAAGATAGAACCATATCAAGTAACAGCCCGTAAATGGAGACCTCGCAACTTTGACGAACTAAAAGGGCAGGAACATATCTCCAAGACACTAACTCATATAATAGAATCTGGAAAGATAGCCCATGCTTATCTCTTTTCCGGACCGAGAGGATGCGGAAAGACAACCACGGCTCGGATTTTAGCCAAATGCCTTAATTGTGAAACAGGACCAACAACCAAACCTTGCGATCAATGCACCAATTGTAAAGAGATAGCGTCAGGCATATCCCCGGATGTATTGGAGATTGACGGTGCATCAAATCGAGGTGTAGACCCGATTAGGGAATTAAGGGAGAATGTTCGCTATCTACCATCTAAATCCAGATTTAAGGTTTATATAATCGATGAAGTTCATATGCTTACAACGGAGGCTTTCAATGCTTTGCTTAAGACTTTGGAAGAACCACCCGAGCATGTCATCTTCATATTCGCTACCACCGAACCTCACAAGGTTAAGATAACCATCAGAAGCAGATGTCAGCACTTTACTTTCAAGAGAATGAATATTGAAACACTTATGAGTCAGATAAAGCTTATATTGGATTCCTATTCTATTACATATGATGAATCCTCTGTAGAAGCAATAGCTAGGGCGGCGGATGGTTCGATGAGGGATAGCCAGAGTATCATGGACCAAGTCATCGCTTATTCCGGAAGTGAGATTAAGATAGATGATACTAGAAATGTTTTGGGCATATCAGGAGATAATAAATATAGTGATTTTGTTACTTTTATAGGTGAGAAGGATTTAGCTTCCGTTATGTCTCTAATCGATGGGATTGTAATGAGTGGAGTAGACTTGTCTAATTTCTCTATAGGATTAATGGAGACCTTCCGTAACCTTACAATCATCAAATCATTACCTGAGGAAAGCCCGGCTATATTGGATATAAGTAATGAACAGATAGCAGAATTGAAAAAGCTTATACAATATTTTAATATATATCAATTGAGGGAATTGACCAGACGAACCATAGAACTTAATAATGCTATAAAAAATACAACCAACCAGAGATTCTTATTCGAATCTTATATTATGGACATAATTGATTATGAAAATTTCGTCTCATATAAAGAGATATTAGACCGTATTGAAAAGTTGGAACAAGATATAAAATCCATTGATGATGGTGAGATTACCGTATCTGAAGAATATATACATGATGTATTGAGTAAGTCAACGAGGGTTAGTAAAGAAGATATAAGCCCGGAAAGGACAAATACATCGATTAATCCGGAACATAAACTCAGTTCAGATGAGAATGAAAAAGATATTAATGTAGAAAAAGGATTTAACAAAAGAGGCGATAGTAAAGTAAAAATAGATAAAAAAGGTGATATTAAAGAGAAAGACTCAGAAAATAAACCGCAATTAAAAGATGAAACAATTTCTAAAAAAGGGATACCTAAGAATTATATGGCATTGATTGGAGAAAATCTTAAATACAATAACCATATGTTTACATCACAATGTTTTATTAAGGCAATCGATAGCAAGATAAATCTGGATAATAGAACACTTAGATTATATTTCTATGATGAATTATCTTTTAATCGTTGTGAAAAAGATAAAAAGTTAATAGAACAGAGTTGCAAAGAAGTATTAGGTTTTCCTTTTAATGTAACTATCCAGAAAGCAGAAAAGATAGATTATACTAATGACGATTTATTAAATAATAAGAATAATATCAAAGAAATATTTGGTGGTAAAGAAATATAAATAGGAGTGATAAATATAATGATAAATATTTCACATTTTATAGTCCATATCAATAAGAATAACAAGAACGGATTATATACAGGATTCGTAACCGATTATCCTAACCAGATATATACAGAAGCCTCAAGTTTAGGGGAACTTTATGATAATATAAGGGATGTATTGAAGGTCACAAATGGAGTAGAAGATAAGGATTTACCAGAGTTGGTCGGGATTTTCATATAGTTTTTAAATAATTTAAGATGGTTTATTTTTGTTACTCATAAATGCTTCTTTTCTTTTTTGTTCAAGCATATCAGACAATTCTTCTAGAATCTCATTTTTTTTATTGGTAAGGTTTTCTTTTATATTTGGATTTTTATATAGCTTTTCTTCTGGAATCTTTCTTAATATCTCAGATAAGTTCATATAAACCTCTTATATATTAATACATTATTCTTCTTCATATTGTTTAAAGCTGTTAATAGCTTCTTCTACGCTTTCATGATAGCTTAATATTTGTCCGATTCTTGCTATATCGATTACATATTTAACTTGAGCTGTAGGAGAAACAAGTCTAACTTTATGACCATTCTTAAAAGCAGTATTACCTGCCAGAATAAGTATAGATAATCCACTTGAATCTATATAAGACACATTCGATAGATCAAATATAAATTTATACATATCCTTTTCTATACTTTCTTGTACT
>CAYUUC010000057.1:0-279 GCA_964447635.1 uncultured Spirochaetia bacterium | reverse complement strand
ATTTTCGACTTCTTCTTTAAAAAATATAGATAATTCTCCCTCCAGCGTTATGATAAGTATATCATCATCGGTTGTCCGGGTGTTGATTGTCACACAACCCTCCTACATATAGAGTTAAGATAAATTTTTAACCAATTTTATTATATTTCCCGACTTATTAACCGGTTTGCTATATTCTACATTATCCATAAGAGTTTTGTAAAAGTGAACCCCAAGTCCGCTTTCTTTTAGTTCATCCAAATCTCTCGATTTTATAGTGGCAACATCAACGGGTTTACC
>CAYUUC010000056.1:0-16505 GCA_964447635.1 uncultured Spirochaetia bacterium | reverse complement strand
CATAGAAATAGTAAGTATTAAGTTTAATATCATTTGTCATTGTGTTTCCATTTGGGTATTCATATACTGTCGGGTAATATGTGGTGCCCTCTTCTTGAGCTACAACCAACCCAAATGCGAACATCAATAATAAACCAATGATAATCGCTAATCTAATTTTCATATACTATTCTCCTTTTAACTTTTTACAAAAAAATTTATATCCCTTTTTTCCTCGAAAACGAGAAATTATTCTTTACTACAAAAAAAATTAATATTTGTAGTAAAACATTTAGAATGTTATTTCCAACAAACCAAATATAATACTTAATCAAAAAAAATTAAAACTAACCCAAAAATGATTAGTTAGTTAAATTTATTCAATAAACTACATAATAGATAATAAATTAAATAGCAATATTCAATATATATTATGAAATATTTATCCTTTTTTATGAAAAAATAAAGAAATTCTGACCATATCTCCTTTAGATATAGATTTAGAGTTATACCTATTTTATGATAAAAAATTAATTTTTTGTTAAATAAAGCTTGGAAAATTTTTTGCATCACCTAGATAAAATTATTAGAATCCATTGAATAAATTAATAACCAAATCCCTTCACTAATAAAAACATCGATTTATATAATCATATGTTTATATCCAATATGGGTAAAAATCTAATCTCCAACTAAATTTTATGTTAAAATTCCTTAAAAAATTAATCTAAGTAGACATCCTATCAAAATCATCTACCAAACTTGTAAAGTAAGATATTGTTCTTTCGATAGGCTCCGGAGAAGATATATCCACACCAGCGGATTTTAGAATTTCTACCGGATAATCAGAACCGCCAGCTTTTAGGAATTTATTGATATACTTATCAACCGCACCGGATTCTCCATTAATTATTTTTTCAGCCAGAGTATTAGCACATGAAATCCCAATACAGTATTTATATACATAGAAATTATAATAAAAATGTGGTATCCTCGCCCATTCATAATTAATAGGTTCGTCGATTATTATATCATCACCATACCATCTTCTATTCAAATCACGGTATAACTCACTCATATAATCCGCTGTTAATGGTTTACCTGCTTCTGCTTCCTCATATACCCTCTTCTCGAACTCCGCAAATAAGCATTGTCTGAATAATGTCCCCCGAATCTTTTCCAATTCTTGATTAATAAGAAAGAGTTTTTCTTCATTAGAATCCACTTTATTCAGTAAATAATGGTTCAATAGTGCTTCATTGGTTAATGATGCGACCTCAGCAACGAAGATTTTATAATCTGCATAAGTATAAGGCTGGTTGGTTTTAGAATAATAAGTATGAACGGAATGCCCCATCTCATGAGCCAAAGTGAACACGCTGTTTATACTTCCATTGAAATTAAGCAATATGTAGGGGAAAGAGTCGTAGGAACCGGAAGAATATGCCCCGCTCCTCTTACCAAGATTCTCATATTTATCTATCCAACCATCTTTTATAGCTTTTTTTACTATTCCTGTGTAATCCTTTCCTAAAGGGAATAGAGATTCGATCATCATATCCTTCGCTTCATCAAAGGTATATTTTTTATCAAAATTCTTAACTAGGTTAGTGTATAAGTCATAAACGTGGAGCTGGTCTACTCCCAAAACCTTCTTCCGGAGGGAGACATATTTATGTAAAGCTTTAAGATTATTATTAACGGAATTTAACAAATTATCATATATTTCAGTATCTACATTATCATAATTCAAATAATGTTCTATGGAAGAATTATACTTACGAACTTTGGAGTTAAATATAGAAGATTTAATATGAGTGCTTAATGTAGTAGAAAAGGAATTTTTGAATTCTTTATAAACATTCATATATTTTTCAAAAGCCTCTTTTCTAACTTCTCTATCCTGAGACCTAATCAAGTTACTATATCTGGCGTGAGTTATCTGTATCTCATTTCCATCTTCATCGATTATGATTGGGAATTTAATATCCCCATTATTTAATACAGTGAAGATTTTAGAAGAGCCGCTCAGTGGGTCTGAAGCGAGAGCCATCAGCTTTTCTTCTTCATGAGATAACATATGAGGTTTTAATCGAATAATTTCTTTTATTTTGAATGAATAAGGTTTTAGCTCCTTATGTTGTAAGAATTCTTCCAGTTTATCTTGCTCTATATTAATGATTTCGGGTTTTATAAATGAAAATTCGCTGTTCATCTGGCTATATAGATTACTAGCCATATCAAATCTTCCTGAATAATAGTTGTTGGTTGTATCTTCATCATTCTTTAAGTGGGCGTATACAACAATTTTATCGGCGAGTCGTCTGATGTTCTCTTCCTCCTTGAGGCATTCAGATAGAGTTTTGGGACTCTGACCCAATTTTCCTTTATATTTTCTTATACTTGGAATTTCTTCTTTTAATCTATTATAATCTTTAAACCATTCCTCATCATTGGCGTAAAGTTCTTCTATATTCCATTTATCTTGTATATTTACTTCATCTCTTTTTGGTATTGTCTTAGTCAAAACAAAACTCCTTAATAAATATTAGTTATATAATAATATATAAAAAAACAACTATAAATTACTATATGTTACAATTTTTTTTAGAATTAATTAAAACACATTATTTTGGTAGGTTTTTTCTTAATATAAATAAAGTAGGGATGGATAAACCCACCCCTATTGTAAATATTAAAATGTAAATGTCAAAATTTCTAATATACTTCAAAATTCCTCCACTTAAATAAAAAATTACATAATTAAACTAAATGAGTAAAGGAATAATGAATAATTTTTCAGTTAACTATCAAAAAATTATCCAAAAGTTATACTACACAGCATTAGGAATTGATTTGCTTAATTTCCTTAATAACTCGGTTAACTTTTGTTTTTCCTTTTCTGATAAGTCAGCTGAAAGTTCAGCAATTCTTGTTACATAATCAGGGAATAAAGAACTAACCATATCTTCACCGTTTTTAGTTAATTCAGCGATAATGATTCTTCGGTCGTTCTCATCCCTTTCTCTTTTTACAAGACCCATTCCCTCAAGCTTATCAACAACACAAGTTATGTTACCAGCGGTAACGAGGAGCTTTTCTCCTAATGAACTTAATGTTGTAGGACCAAGATGCATAAGCGTCTCTAATACACCAAATTGAGGTGGTGTTAGATTATTTTCTCTTATCTTCTTGGCTAATTCTTTTGAGAATGTCTGTGCCGCTCTTGCTAGAGCCATATACAATGAAAGAGAAATTTCTTCAGTTTTGGAGAATTTCCCTTCTAAAGATTCTGGTAATTGTGAATAATCGGTAACTTTGTTTCTTGTACTCATAAACTTTCTCTCTTAAAAATTGGATTTTTTATCCACTTAAGTGGATATTTACTTATTTTATTATATAAATATAATAAATATTTTTAATACAGCAAAGACTAAAATTAAAAAGTCCTACTTATAACCATAGGGTATATTTTATACCAAAATTTACAAAACTTAATAGTGAATATACCTTTTATACAAAGGTATAACTCATAAATATATTAATAAAATGAACTCCATTATAAAAACATTTTTTTATTTTTTTTACTTTTTTTTTATCAACAAGAACCCGTATAAATTCATTATAGATAAGAGTTTAAGGGTTATTTAATAATATGTCATTAACGTAGATTTAAAGGCAAAAATTTAAATGTGTTCTTCCTCCTAATTAAACCCTTATTTTACTAAAATATATCATATTTTAAAATTTTTATTCGAATTCTAACAATTTCTTCGCTTCTCTTTCAATACTATTTAAGTCGTCTTTACTTAAATCAAACTCATCCGCTAAATACCTTACCAATTCTATCTCTTTAGGGTCTACCTCCCCGTCAATCATCGACATTATCATAGCCTGTCTCACCACAAAGTTTTTCTCTCTATCATCGGTTATCTCAGAGCCAATTATGTTTAGATTTGGTCCTTCTTTAAACCATTCCTCCAATTCTAAACTTTGCTTCTCACTTAAACCTAAATCCATAGAGGTTATCTTCTTCCATAGCTCTACCTCTTCCGGCTTCAATACACCATCAGCCCACATCATAGCCGCTAAAACTTTCAAATAAGCAAAAATATTAGAAACTTTTAATTCTTCGGGGTGAGTTAATGCCTTTATCTTTTTCGCTTCGGATTCCGTTAAATCTTCTTTATCTATACTCGTATCTCCAGACTCATTCGCTACTTTCTCTATCCCCGCTATCGATGTTGGCTCTCCTTCGACGACTATTCTTATAATCTCATCGGCTAGCACTTCCTGAAACTTAATAGAGCCGAAGATTGCTTGCGTCAATATGCGTATATTCGCAGTCATCTTCTTAGATATACCCGAAGAGATTAATCTAACAATGCCATTTTTAAAAGCTACCGCCCCGACCAAGACCCCAGCTACGATTATGGGTAGGAAGGCAAAGAGCCATGCCCCGCTAACAGTCACGCCTAGCGCTGTATATAGGTATTTCCTCAATTCCCATTTGATATCTTGAGCCAATTCTGTTTCTCGTAGAGTATTATAGAAATAGTCCTTAATAACTTGGGAACTCATAGCAATCTCTAACATGTTCACCGTATTACCAAGTGAGGAGGGTTCAATCTCGCTCTCGGAAGGGTTAAATACCTTGTATAAATCCTTTACTTGTTTATCATCTGTGTTTAAGTTATGCTTTTGTGCTGTTGATTTAATTAAAGTATTGAATCTTTCCTTTCTGAGAAAAGCTATCGATAAGTTCATTATATTTACATCATTACGATAATATTCGACGAGACTTTCTGCTGTATATTTTACCACGGGTTCAGTAACTCTCATCTCGATAGGATATGAATTATATTCCTTTTTACCACGCAAAATATTCCATAAAACTTTGAAATATACACTCTTATCACCGGAAAAATCTATGGTTTTGATTATATTGTCTTTATTATCTATTAGATTGAATGATAAAAAGTCTTTCACCGGTCTTTTGTTAAGTTCAATTTTAAGGTAAGTATAAATATAATCTTTTAAATCATCAGATTTTTCTGTTATCGTACTCTCGAGGGTATTATAATTTTCATTATTCATAATTAAATCCTATTCTGCTATAAAGACGAATGTCTCCTATGTTAATTATAATAAGTAGAATTTATATCATCTATATATTATTAAATTAATCATAATAAAAGTTAATTAACAATAATATTAAAGAAAAATAATTAAAATAATAAATCACAATATCTACATTAGAAAAAATCTTCGAATCCTATTAAACTCTTACTGGCCGTCAAAGAGGATTACCTTAATATTAAATATAGGATTTTTCTATATTATTATATATAATAATAATTCTATGAAAAAATTAAAATATTTACAAATATTTACAAATATTTTTTATAATTTCCCACTTTATTCAAAATTCTTTAATATTTTATTATAGATTATTAATAATGATATTGACTAATATAGAATATATATTAAAATATATTAGCAGTGTAACATGCTGTATAGCAGAGGAAAAAGATAGAAACTAACTAATAGAAAGATTTACTACGGAAGGATTAGACTAATCATTAGTCAGTTTCAAAGGTTGACCAGTAGCTTCTACCACATTATACCAAAAATTAATATTTACATCCTCTATAGATTTTTTATACCGGTTAACCGTCTTGATTGGGACATGAGTGAACTCATTGTTCCACCTACCTATTACTATGCCGGTCTTACCAGCCATACCAGCATGGACAGCACTCTGAGCAAGTATCCCAGCAAAAGCCGAATCATTCTCATTAGCCGGTATCGCACGAACCATATAACTAGGGTCTATATACTTTATGTTAACTTCGATATCCTTTTCCTTGAAGTAACGACCCATTTCCTTTTTCAAATAGACCCCTATATCCCCCAGTCGTGGATTGCCGGAAGCATCCTTGCCTAAGTTCTGGTCTTTAAAGAATTTCTGCCCCGCTCCTTCTGCTACTACGATAACCGAATGATTCCTCGTAGCTAATCTATTCTCCAGATGAACAAATAAACCATTCTCACCATCTAAATCAAAATCCATCTCCGGAACAAGCAGGAAGTTAACATCTCTCAAACCTAATGCCGCATTAGCCGCAATGAAACCGGAACGACGACCCATCAATTTAACCAAACCTATTCCATTGTAAGCACCTTCCGCTTCATTATGAGCCGCCCTTATCGCCGTTGTGGCTACTGAGAATGCAGTCTCAAAACCAAACGACCTCTGAATAAAAGGTATATCATTATCGATAGTCTTGGGAACACAAACCAGTGATATCTTTAACTCACGCTTGGATATCTCTTGATAAAGTTCTTCTGCCGCTCTTAGTGTGCCGTCACCTCCAATAACGAATAGTATGTTGATATTATGCCTTTCTAGTGTATCGATGATTTTTTGGTTAGATTGAGACCCTCTGGAGGTACCAAGTATAGTACCGCCTTCTTTATGGATATCCTTAACTTTAGTGGGGTTCAGCATTAAGAATTCATCTCCGTATTTGGGGATAAAACCTCTTAATCCAAATCTAATACCGTATACATCCTTCTTAACTCCATAAACCCAATACAATTCCATGATTATAGCCCGGATTACATCATTCAAACCAGGGCATAATCCACCGCAAGTTACAACAGCACACCTGGTCTTAGCAGGGTCGAAATAAATCCTTTTTCTCGGTCCAGCAATCTCGAAGGCAGGTATCTTCTTTTTCATCTGACAAAACATTCGATGTACTCTTTCATCGGTTATATACACAGTCTTAATATCATCAGTGATATAGTTTGCTCCTTTAATAGGATTATCGATAGTCCTTTTTCCAAGGTCATCGATATCCAGGTTGACTTTTTCTAACTTATTGATTATTTCATCTTTGTTTAACTTTTCGTTTAATACCATATATTACTCCATTTAGATAATTCTTTTATCAATCCTATATTAAGTTCTTGACATATTAAATACATTTTAAATATATAAAAACTTTTCTTGATTTCTATAATGATATAAAAATTTACTATTTATACAAATAGTTAATATGACCCAATAAGCAAAAATAAAATAATAAAGTGTGTCATATTGTAACATTTACACCTAATTAACAGATTATATTAATATGATAAAAACCAGCTATTAATGAAATTTTTCCTATTGTAAAGAGTCTACAACACAACCATATCACTATCAAGAAGGGTCATTAAAGAATATTCAAAATAATTCATTTAAAAAATATTTACTCTTTCTAAAGTTGGCATATTTAATGCATATTTATATATACATGTAATGAGGTTTCATTATCAATAACAAAAGGAAAGTATTCATAGAAAATTATTATAATTTCCTATAAACATATTTTAAGGAGGCTTATTAATATGGGCAAAATTATTGGAATAGACTTAGGAACAACCAATTCATGTGTAGCAGTGATGGAAGGCGATGACGCCACTGTTATACCCAACGCGGAAGGCTCAAGAACTACTCCATCTATCGTTGCGTTCACTGCTAAAGGTGAAAAACTAGTTGGACAACAAGCTAAAAACCAAGCAATCATAAACCACGAAAATACAATTAGATCAATAAAAAGGTTTATGGGTAGGAAATACGACGAAGTACAAGAAGAAATCAAGACCGTCCCATACCAGGTTGTTAGAGGACCTAACGGGGATGTTAGAGTTAAGGTGAACCAGGGGGAGTTCTCTCCACCAGAAATCAGTGCTAAGATTCTACAAAAGATGAAATCTACAGCTGAAGATTATCTTGGAACAACGGTTACTGAAGCTGTCATAACCGTACCAGCTTACTTCAATGATGCTCAGAGAACAGCAACCAAAGCAGCAGGTAAGATAGCAGGTTTGGAAGTAAAAAGAATCATTAATGAACCAACCGCAGCTGCTTTAGCTTATGGTGAGGATAAGAAACAAAGTGATGCGAATATCGCTGTATTCGACCTCGGTGGTGGAACATTCGATATATCTATCCTCGAAGTGGGCGATGGGGTATTTGAAGTTAAGTCTACAAATGGTGATACCCACCTTGGTGGAGATGACTTTGACCAGAAGATAATCAACTGGCTGATTGAAGAGTACAAAAGAGACCAGGGAATCGATCTGTCCAAAGATAAACAGGCTCTACAAAGACTTAAAGAAGCAGCAGAAAAGGCAAAGATTGAGTTATCCGGAACACAACAAACCGATATCAATCTACCATTCATCACAGCAGATAGCAATGGACCGAAACACCTTAACTATACCATGACTAGATCTAAATTCGAACAACTTACTCAAGACCTGGTTGAAAGAACCCGTAAGCCATGTATGGATGCATTAAATGATGCTAAACTCAACGCAGACCAAGTATCCGAAATACTCCTCGTAGGCGGTTCTACCAGAATACCAGCAGTCCAGCAAGTAGTAAAAGAGATATTCAAGAAAGAACCTAATAAAACAGTTAACCCTGATGAAGCAGTAGCTCTGGGTGCAGCTATACAAGGTGGTATCTTGAGCGGTGAGAAGAGCGACATCCTATTACTCGATGTTACTCCGCTTTCACTTGGTATTGAAACATTAGGAGGTGTCTTCACCAAGCTAATACCAAGAAACACCACAATCCCAACCAAAAAGAGCGAGATTTTCTCTACAGCTACTGATAACCAGACATCGGTTGATATCCGCGTCTTCCAAGGTGAAAGGGAGATAGCGAGCCAGAACAAACTGATAGGTAATTTCCAGCTTGTGGGTATTCCACCAGCTCCAAGAGGTATACCACAGATTGAGGTAACTTTCGACATCGATGCAAACGGTATCCTACATGTAACAGCGAAAGACCTGGGCAC
This sequence comes from uncultured Spirochaetia bacterium, assembly GCA_964447635.1. Taxonomy (GTDB): domain Bacteria; phylum Spirochaetota; class UBA6919; order CAYUUC01; family CAYUUC01; genus CAYUUC01. The sequence goes on along the minus strand of CAYUUC010000056.1, from coordinate 7,668 downwards.
CGGTAAGGAACAGAAGATAAGAATCGAGGCATCCAGTGGATTGACCGACCAGGAAATAGATAGAATGGTAAAAGAAGCAGAGAAGCATGCTGAAGAAGATAAGAAGGCTAGAGAACTCGCAGAAGCAAGGAACAATGCTGATAACTTGATATACAGTCTGGAAAAACTACTCAATGAAAATAAAGAAAGAATACCAGAATCAGACGCATCAGAAATCAAAACCGAAATTGAAAACCTAAGAGAAGCATTAAAGGGTAATGACCTTAACAGTATCAAAGAAGCAACCGAAAAACTACAACAGGCTTCACACAAGGTTAGCCAGATACTCTATGAACAAGCAGCTAAACAAAACCAGCAATCACAGGAATACTCCGGAGAACAAGGCGGTGAAGGCGAAGGTGAAACTTCAGAACAAGAACAATCTGAAGAAGATGTGGTAGACGCTGACTATGAAGTTGTAGACGAGGACAAAAACGAATAATAACAATTATTGGAATAATCTAAACCCCCGATAATTGCAATATCAAAATTTCCCCCAACATAGAAGATTAGGCTGAGACCGTTTATGATTAATCGGTGTCAGCCTTTCTTTATTTGTATTACTCCTTTAAACTTAAGGATAAGTCCTCGTTTAGAATTGTTTTGATTTTATTTAATTCACCTATCATATTCGATTTTTTGGCTTTTTCATAAGCCACATTCAGCTTATCCATGCCGGATTCTTCATTTCCATTTAGATATTGATATTTACCATACTCATAAAGCACTGGGACAAGTGTGTTTAGATAGTTGGAGTCTCTAGAAGATTTTAATGCGTAATCGAAAAAGTCTCTAACCTTTGGTTTAATGCTAGTAACATACTCAATCCTTTCTAACAAAGGTTTAACATCGGAGGTTGTATCAAAACCGTGACCAGCATAGGCTAAAACCATAGCAGTAATAAGATGAGTCCTACCGTGTTCAAAGTCCGAACCTACTTCCTGTATATTCTCGAAATGTAAAAGTGCAGTTCTTAATGCCTCCTTATACTTACCAGAACGAAAATAAGCTTCAGATAGATAAGAATAAGTATGACCAAATTCTCCTTTAGAGCCAATTTGCTCTTTGATAGACAGGGATGATTTGTAATAGCTTATAGCCTTTTTGTAGTCGCCTTTATTCATGTATACGATGCCGATATCGTCTTTACACACCGATACTCCCCTCTTATCACCTACCTCTTCATTAAGTTCCAGCGATTGACGATACCTCTCCAGAGCCTTATCATACTCCCCCTTCACCCGATAGATAACACCCAGTCCGTAAAGAGAGATGCATCTCCCCCGCTTATTCCCCATCAACTCTTTAATCTCAAGCGATTTCTGCAGGTATTCCAGAGACTTGTCATAATCGCCCTGATTCCAGTATATGATGCCTATATTGTTGTATGCGAGGCTGATTCCATCCCTATCACCAATGCTTTCCTTTATGGATATCGATTTAAGATGACACTCCAGAGCCTTATCATAGTGGTGCTTGTGGCGGTATATATTACCGATATTGTTCAGTGAGTCGGAAGCTCCCAGCTTATCGCCTATCTCAGCATCGATTACCAGCGATTTCTGAAAGTTCGCCATCGCTGTATCATAATCACCTTTCAATCGATAAATCTCCCCGATGTTATCCAGACTATAGCCGAGTATTTTCTTATCTGATACGAATTTTGCTAAGTCTTTGGCTTCAGTCAGCACATAGAGAGCTCCATCATAGTCACTCGCCTCCTGAAGGATTTTCCCGTATGCTACTTTAAGTTCAGCTTCTCTCTTACTGTTACCAGCCTCTTTAGCCAGTTTTATCCCCTTATCCAGTTCTTGGATTGCTTCGTCCCATTTACCTATCAGGTCAAGGATTTTGGCTTTCTTTAGCAGGACTTCAATCTCTTCTTCTTTGCTGTCCACATACATCAAGAGTCGGTCATAGATGGATAAGGCTTCTTCATTCTTGTAGTTACGGGCTGAATGGTCACCTGCCTTCCTTAGATACAGCTTTGTATTATCACGAACCTCTGCTTTCTCATAGTGAAAAGCCAAGTCCGTATAATGGTTCTCCTCATCGTCGTGGACCTTCTCTATCGATTCAGCGGCGATACGATGTAGGTTCTGCAAACGCTTTCGAGGTTGCATATCGTAAGCCACCTCTCTGAGCAAAGTATGGCGGAAGTTGTACTTGAGTTTGGAGAAGGAATGCCACACCCGCTCCGATTCCCCTTGACTAAGCAATGGATCGAGTTGGTCTCCCCTGAGTATGGTGGAGAGAGCCCACATATCGAACTCCTCTTCTATAACGAAGCTAAGGTAATCGATGACATTACGCAAAACCTCCAACATCTCGTAAAACACCTCAATGTCAAATTCATTGCCTAAAACAGATGCTATAAGCACCGCCTCCTTAAGCTCGGAGGATAGACGGTCGATTCTGGATATGATAACGGAATTGATGCCCTTAGGCAGGTCTAGCTTCCTGGACTTAAGACGGATTCGCTTATCGTTCCCTATACCCGTTCTGTCATAGTCCAACAAGTCATTATCTTTAAGATAAAGGCAGAATTGCTCAATGTAAAAAGGATTCCCGCTGGTCTTAGATTGAATAAAGTCTAAGAGCTCAATATTGACATCCCCGCCTAGTTGTTCAGATACGAAGTCTCTTATTGAATCGCTTTCCAATTCTGTTAATGTAATATCAACCACATCAATATTCTCACTCAGTTCAAAGACAGGTTTTGACCCATCATCGTTAAACCTGCTTGATACTATGATGATTATAGGATAATCCTCTATGTTCCATGTTAGATTGTATATTACTTTGCGGGAGTCTTCATCAACCCAATGTAAATCCTCAAAGAAGATGGATACAGTTTTAAGCAAACTCTCAGCCTTGAAGAACTCCTTAATAGCATCAAGTGTGTTCTCAAAACGGGCTTTGGCGGGTAAGTTATCGTACAGAGAGCCTGGAATGTGTATACCAATAAGAGAAGCGATGAGTGATTTAGTTCTAAGTAGTTCGCTAATAAGCTCTTCGATGTTTGTAGGGGAATAGATGTCCTTCTTATCGACCTCCTCGACGGACTTTTCAGCTTGCAGATTCTTCAAACTCTCTATTAGTCTATCATAGATAGTCTCAAAACGCTCTGCCTTTTTCTCTGGTGTTAGGACTTGAGCCTGCTCGAAATAGTTTGTGAAGAAATATGAAAATGGATTCATACTCTTCCTTAGTATGCTATCCGTTTGTAGGGTATAGGTTTGAGAGTTAAGCGATACCTTCTCCCTTACTTCATAAAGGAGACGAGACTTTCCTATCCCTGCTTCCCCGTATATGTATATGATTCCACCAAATCCATTATCCTTAATCTTATCACATTGGTTTAAGATGCGGGATAGCTCTCTGTGTCTTCCGAAGAAGCTCCCCTCGAAGGTCTTTTCTTCATCAGCGGATTTGATATCAATCAGCTTAAATACTTCTATGAGTCCGGATTTACCCTTAAAGGTGTAATCACCTAACTTTGCTACCCTGTATTTATAGCCTATCTGGTCTACAATCCTTTTGCTAAGCCATATCTCTCCCCAATTCGCTTTCATCATAAACCTTGCCGATAGGTTTATCACATCACCGATAACCCCATACATACATCGAATGAAACTTCCTTTAATACCGGAATACACCTCACCATAAGTTACACCCGCTCTCACCATATCGGAGAAGTCTTTCCTCACCCCAAGGATGAAGTTCATTGCTCGTTGGGGATTATCCTCATATGAAACAGGTGCTCCAAAAAGGACCAACATATTCCCGCCCTTATCGCCGAAGTTCAAACCCTCGAAGAAGCCTCCCCATATGTTAACCCTCTCCAGGATGCTCCCTACAAGTTCATTCAGCTCAGAAATGCTTTCTGTTTCCCGAAAGGATATGAAAACCGAGACCACATCACGGAACTCACCCACTTGCTTATGGTCTAAGACTTTATCCGAGAAGAAATTCTTCGCTACCTCCCGACTGATATCGGTTAAGCTGGATATGTCTTTAGTTTTATCCCAATGTAGAAGGTCTTTGAAATATTTATTAACATCGGTAATCAGATAGTATTCGCTGGATATTTCCTTAAGCTTTATCATATCTTTATATAGTGAATCCAATTCCAGCAGTTTGCGGAAGCTCTTACCTATAACGATATCCCCCTTATCACATTGATGTTCAGCATCGGAAGCTCCATCAATAGCTTCTCCCCTGAAGAAATAAGTCTTATCTACATGCTGCTGGTTCTTCGACTCAAAACCTACTATACCCCATTTGACCAATCCAAAAGAGAGTCCCACTTTAACAGATAGTCTATACTTACCATATTCACCGGTATCCTGAAAGCCTATCTGCCGGAATAACCTCTGAATCATGATTGATGTATTAAGGGCATTTCGGACTGCGTTTATCCCGCTGGTATCGGTAGCTGAAGACATGGATAATGGAAAGATAATGGTAAATGCATCCCCTTCAAATGCAGATATGAAGCCATCCCTTTCATAAATAGTATTGATTACTGGTATGAAAATGGTATTTAGTATAACAGATAAGACCTCTGCTCCTTCCTTACCCCTTTTCATAAGCTGTTCAGTTATTGGAGTAAAACCGGATATATCCATAAACATGGTTACTGCTTCAAAATCACCCTGAAAATCACCTTCTTTATACCTGTCATGTATGAATCGCGGGATTACATTTCTCATAATTATAAATCTCCTTAGGGATTAGGGATAAATATACATCCAAAGATAAATTAATCTAAAAAATAATATCGGAAAACTAAATTTTTCATAGAATAATCCCGATATGTAAGAATTGAATGAATATACTAAACCAAAGGTTCGGCTTATGTTTGGAAATGCAGTATCAAAAGTAAGTATAACACCTAAAGAGAACTACTATATATCCCCTCTATACAAAAAAGACAAAATCGCAGGTGTTAAAAGAATACATAATCGGAAAAGACGTTTCTCCCGAATAGAACATATATCGAAGCATAATAAAGCGAAGATGAAAGAGATTTTCGGGGAAATAAATCTGGATGATAGTACTAACTTCGTTTATGATGAAAGACAAAGCAGACTGCTTAGTGATTATATCTATATGGGCAAGTATTACGATGAGATTTTCTAATCCTCGCTGAGGTTATCTCCTTCTATTTCGGCAATCTTGGTCTTTTCTACCAGCCTATCCACGGTATTATCAATTTTCTTTGTAATATTGCCTATATAATTTAGTGAGACTATGACCTCGCTCATTTTCTCCTTTTGAGCTTCCAGATTACCGGAGAATTGTTTAATATTGTCGCTGAGCTTAGAGTAAGTCTGCTCGAAGTTCACTCTATCAGCCCTCATTTCATCTACAGATTTTATTACACTCTCTGATATCTCATCCAGCTTGCTTAGGTAATCCTTAACCTTATTAGCATTATTAGTCTGTTCCATTACTGATTTATCCAGGTTATCCGCCATATCATAGACATTCCGATTATGTTCATTCATTTTATCAAAGGAGCTTTCCAGGGTTTCAAACTGTTCCATCATTGATGTAGTGCTTTCATTAAGGTTCATGAACTTTTCTTGCATTGAATTGATTTTAACTCTGCTTTCCCCAGCAAGTTTACGGACTTCCTCGGCTACGACTTTGAATCCAACACCCTGTTCACCAGCATTAGCCGCTTCTATCCCGGCATTCAATGAAAGAATATTAATACTCTCTGAAATCTCATTTAATTCTATACTAAACGATGAAAGTTCCCTGTTAGTCTCGTTAAAGTCTTTAAGAGCTTTCCTGGACAATTCCAGAATGTTGTTAGCATTCAATATAACCTTATTTAAGTGAGTAAAACCACCTTTGATGTCTTCACTCATCTCATGAATATTCCTCAAATTCGTTAGTAGATTTTCTATAAGATTGAATATGCCTTGTGTACTGTCTATCTGGTTTTGGATATTACTCTCTATAAGAGATATTGTATCACTCATCTTCTTCAAAGCATCTGTAGTATTGCTCTCCTGTTTAGACTGATATGAAATGAGCCCTTCAAAAGAGCTCATAACTTCTGTTAATCCATCTATTTTGGGTGAGATTCCTTGTACGACATCCCTGGATTCATCGGAAGAGCTTTTAACATCGGTAGCAGTATTGTTAATGGAGTTGATCAGCTCTTGCTTTCGCTGGATTTGATTTTTCTGTTCTGAACTCAGCCTCTCTACTTTTTTCATAGCGGTAGATGCGTTTTTAGAGAGCATAAACGCCTGGAAAAAGATAAAAAAGACCAATCCGAAGTGGGCATAATAACCGGTATTTATGATATGTTCACCATACAGTATATCATTTATTGACACAAGGAAAAGAGCGAGGAAACCCAGCATCATAATCAATGCTCCTTCCCTTTTCCTTATCAAAGCCATTATCAGAACAAAGACAAGATAAATCCCATATAAAACCAATATATATTGAGAATACATTAGTAATGGACCAGAAGCAGTCTTAAACCATATAACCGTTATTAGGGCATATAAACCATATACAATTAATCCGGAATAAGCTACATATTTATTAGTCTCTTTAGGGAAAAGGCTCTTCATAAAAAATAGGAATGTTGGAACCAAAAAGCTGAAAGACCAGAACTCCAGTATCCTGGCTAAATGGATGCTAAAATCAGGAATAATGGTGAATAAATAAGAGTCACCAGTGGTTATTGACCTGATAGCAAAAAGTAAGCAAATTATGAAAAAATACAGTTTAGACCTGTCATTCTTCCGTAGTACGTATAAGCCTAAATGATAAAATCCAATTATGAATATAGAACCAAAAGTAAACATATCCAAAGCACCCGATATCTCTTTGGATTTAACTATCTGGTTTTCGTTACCCAATCGAATACCTGAACCAGACATTCCTCCGGTAGCTTCGAAGAAATTAGCTATCTGGACGATAATTTCCATTTCTTCTCCGGAATATTTGAAATATACCGGGAAAACGTTCTTATGGGGTTTGTATTCTTCTTTGCTTTCTCCGACTTTACCTTCGCTGAAATGGTGTTCTCCGTTTATCCACATTTTAGCTGCGGACATAAAAAACGGCACTCTAAAGCCCATAACTTTATCCATAGGAGATGTTTTAACAACCATTCTCAGAGTAGCATACCCATCCCCTTTTAACTTCTCCCCATTAATCTCGTAACCATTCCATGAACCGGGCATATTGATATAGCCAGTCATTTTGGGTTTATCCAACATTTGAAAGTCCTTCGGTTCAAGGAGTTGCTTCCAATAGAATTCCCACTCGCCTTTCAATTTAACCATTCCATCTTTATTAAAATTCCAATCTTCTATATTCAATACTCCTTTATCCCCATTGGGTGTTTCTACAAAGCCATTACTACATGATACTAAACCTATTAATGATAAAACGAAAATCAAGCAAAGGACAGAAGTTCGAGTCATAGAAAATTATCCCCTTTATTAATGAAATAATACCTAAATTAATATAATAATATATATCATATTTTAAGAATATCCTGTTATTTTTATAGAAAAGAATATAGTGATTCTAATATACTATAAAAAACTGCTTTTGTTAAAGAGTTTACAGATTTAGATTATTTGAAAA
>CAYUUC010000055.1:0-16828 GCA_964447635.1 uncultured Spirochaetia bacterium | reverse complement strand
TACCAATGTCCTGGTCGATTTAGTATCGGAATACACCGCAATCGGCTCTCCACACAGTATCCCAGTTAAAATAAACAGTGTGATTGATTTTAATGGAGAGGTAATAGATTATGAGTATACGTTTGAAGGATTTTATACAGATGATAGTTTTAGTAACCCATTAGATAACCCAATAACAGTATCAGATGATTTTGTTGTATATGCACACTCTGTGCCAAATCGATAATAATCAAAATTAAATTTTTACAAAAAAGGCGGGTTTTTAGATAGACGACCCGCCTTTCTTATCGCTATATTCTTATATATATATCTTACCTAATAGAGGATACCCATTATGAGAAATTTTATACCAGTATTCATTCAAAGAAAGACAGAACAGGGTGATGAAAAAGAAGGCAGTTTCAAATCATCCACCATGTTTATGGACATATCCGGTTTCACCAACATGACCGAAGCCCTTATGGGTAGGGGTAAAGAAGGAGCTGAGGTCTTATCTGTTATCCTGAATCAGATATTCGAGCCTATAATCGATGAGGTGTACAGGCTGGGCGGTTTCGTCTCCGGTTTTGCCGGAGATGCTATGACCATCATCTTCCCGGATGAAGGAGATGGTGATTCAAGCATAAGAGCGATTTTCGCTGCCCGTTTCATCAATAGTCTTTTTAAGAGGAAAGGAGTTCAAGACACCCGTTTAGGAACATATGAGCTGTTTGTAAAGTTAGGATTATCTTATGGTAATGTTAATTGTGGGATTGTGGGAAGCGAAGATGCAAAGAGCTATTACTTTAGAGGAGCATCGATTGATGGTTGTGCGGAATCCGAGCATCATTGCGAAAAGATGGAGATAGTCATCGATAATGCTTTCAGCAGTATGTTTCTGGAGAATGACCTGGTAGTTGAGCACAAGGGAAAAGAGCATTACAAAGTCATAAGACTAAACATCACCGCAGAACCGGAACCGACAACCACATACGATTTAGACGATGTCAACCGGAATACGATAGCTAAGTTTGTCAGCAAAGCAGCTATCGACTTTGACCAGGTAGGAGAGTTCCGTAGCATCGTATCTCTGTTCGTCTCCTTTCAGAAGACCGATTCCTTCTCAGAGTTGAACCGATTCATCACATCCGTTTTAGATAAGACTTATGGTCACGGTGGTTACTTCAACTCTCTGGACTTTGGTGATAAGGGAGGTAACCTGTTGATACTGTTTGGAGCACCCATATCCCACGAGGACAATGTATCCCGTGCCGTCCGCTGTGTTTATAGCATCAAGAAGGAGTTTCCCAATATGATAAGGGCTGGATTGTTGGAAGGGATTGCCTATACGGGTATCGTAGGGATTGATAAGCGATGTACTTATACTGCTCTGGGTAATACAGTCAACTTATCAGCAAGGTTTATGATGAAAGCTAATTGGGGTGATATATGGCTGGCTTCCAATATTGCGAATAAGATTAAAGGCATATTCCAAACCGAAGACCTTGGCAAGCATCCCTTCAAAGGAGTAAAAGAAGATGTACAGGTCTATAAGCTACTCAAAGAAAAGAAACAGGAACTTAGAACCTTCGAGGGGGAGATGGTCGGCAGGGATGAAGAACTGAATAAGTTGAAAGAGCTATCAAAGCCCCTTTATGATGGTAAGTTCGCAAGTATCGTTTACATATACGGAGATGCCGGGACAGGTAAGTCGAGACTTGTTTATGAGATAAGTAAAGAACTTCGCGGAGATGTAAATGAGTTTATGCTTCAATCGGATAACATACTCAAAAAGAGCTTAAACCCTTTCGTTTACTCCTTCGAGAAGTACTTCCAGCAGGAAGACCTCACCGACAAGTCTAAAAAGCGAGAAGCCTTCGATAAAGTCTATGATAGATTCATGGAACAATTCAAATCTTTACCTGACAGTAAAGCTAAGGATGAACTCATCGAAGAGATTGAGAGGATAAGGTCGATTATCGCTTCTGTTATTGACATATACTGGGATGGGTCGGTGTATTCCACCCTGGACAAGAAAGACATACCGGAAGTCACCGCTTTTGCCATCAAGTCTTTCTTCAAAGCACAAAGTCTGATTAAACCAGTATTGATGTTATTCGAGGACATTCACTGGATAGATGATGGTTCTAAAGAAGCAGTTCAGCTTCTGACCAGGGAGCTTGACTACTATCCCATCATGATTGTAGCAGTGAGTAGGTTTAACGACGATGGAACAAAACCTATATTCAATGTAGACGATAACATCAAGACTGACGAGATAAACATCACCAACCTCAGCAAAGAAGCAGCCCATCGATTAATCCGGAACGTACTGGGAAAGCATGTTGGATTGGGTGTTTTTGAACTAATATGCGAGAAGACATCCCGCAATCCGTTCTTCATAGAACAGGTCTGCATCTATCTTGAGGAGAATAACTTACTCAGAGAGCAAAACACCATTTATGAATTGAGAGACAACAATGTAGAGATACCGATGGAGATAAACACTATACTGGTTGCCCGTATAGACAGGCTTTCAGCAGAATTAAAAGAGGCGGTACAGGTAAGTTCCATTTTGGGAAGAGAGTTTGATGTTAAGATTATTTATGAGATGCTGGAAGTCCTGACTCACATAATCAACCTGCTGGAAAAGGAAGAAAAGGAGAATGTCCATCTTATATCTACCAGACTTAAAGCAGAGCAAATCCGTGGAATATTGTCTGAAGGAAAGACAGAGAAAGTATGGACTAACCTAACAGAGATTAAATACATCTTCAAGCATGCTCTATTGATGGATGTAGTATATGGAATGCAGTTAAAACAAAGGCTAAGAGCCTTACACAGGCTTGCCGGGGAAGCTATTACCAATCTATATATTAAAGACAAATCAAGATACCCGGATATCGCTTACCACTACGATAAAGCAGACCATCTAGAAGAAGCAAACAAGTATTACAGGAAGTCTGGAGAATACGCATTAGAACAATTCAAGAATGAAAAAGCCCTTGAGTACTATAGTCGTGCTTTGGACATAGCTAAAGAGTTATACGGAGAAGACGACCTCGAGATCGCATCTCTATACACAGATTTGGGTGAAGTATATATCAATATGAGAGACTTCGAACAAGCCCAATACTATAACCAGGAAGCCTTAAACATACGACTGGACAAATTAGGCGAGAACCATGAAGAAAGCTCTGAAAACTATAACTATCTAGGCTTCTGCCATCTAAAACAGTCTGAACACGAAGAAGCAAGAGATATATTCCAAAAAGTCCTGGACATAAGGAAAAAGGTCAGTGGAGAAAACAGTGAAGGTGTAGCAGAGGCTTACATCAATATCGGCACTACATACCTGGAAGAAGGACATTATGACCAAGCGAAAGAGAACTACGAGAAGGCTCTATCTATCAATAAGAAAATACATGGTGAAGAGCATAGCGAGACAGCCCTTACCTACAGTGATATAAGCATGATACACTGGATGAAAGGCGAGAATGACACCGCAATAGACTATCTAAAAAAAGCTGAAAACATACTACTGAAGGTTGTTGGTGAAGATCACCTCTTCCTGGGTATCATCTATACTAACTATGGTAAAGTGTATTGGAGTAAAGGGGATGCAGAGAAGTCCATCGACTACTCCAAAAAGGCTTTACAGATAAGAGAAAACATACTCGGTAAAAACCACCTCGACACTGTATTCCCCTATAACAACATCGGTATGGTTTATTGGACGCTGGGAGAATACGAGAAAGCCTTCGAATACCTGAATAAGACTTTAGAAATACTATTTGAGGTGATGGGAAGAAACCATATACATACTGCTATCGTCTATGGTAATGTAGCGATGCTACTCGATACATTAGGCGATTATGATAAAGCAATGGAGAATCTTAATAAATCATATGCCATCTTCAAGTCACAGCTTGGAGAGGAACACCCTTTTATAGCACTGGCTCATAGCAATATGGGAAGGGTTTACGCCAGTAAGGAAGAATTCGATAAAGCAATAGACCACTTAAAAAGAGCTGTTATGATGAGAAAGGCTTTTGAGGATAAAAACTCCATCGGTTATGATTATACTTTCCTTTCCTATGTATATGCTATGACCGGTAACTACGAAGAGTCTTTACAGAACGCCCTCGCCCACCTTAAGAATATAGATGAGATTGGAAATGATGTTGAAAAAGGCAGGACACATCTTTCGATAGCGGTATCACTCGCCAAGAACTCTACATCAAACGGAGCGATTGATGACCTTATTAAAGACATACAATCGGTTACTGAGATGGATAACACACCTGAGACCTACTTCGAGAAAGCCCTTCAAATATCGTCAGGTTATCCACCCACTCAAGTTCCTGTTCTATACAGATATGCCGAATACCTCTTTGATAAAGGCGAAACCGATAAAGCGAAGGATAAGGTAACACAAGCAAAAGAACTAGCCCGTAAAAATAAGCTGGAAGGGGAGTTGAGGAAGATTGAAAAGATAAAACCAGAGATGGTTTAGATAATCAACCACTGTCATATGCTAAAGTAAAAAACAGCACACTCGCCCTTTTTGCTTTCTGCACATTTTTCGCCTTTATGTCTATCGATAACCCGCTTAACCACACCTAAACCTATTCCATAACCCTTGTAAAAATAATACAAATAACTCTTATCTTTTAATGTTATATAAAGAAAGAGGTTAAATATCGCCATTATAATGACAATACCCATACAGGTTCTTCCCTTATTTTGAACACTTCATCGGATGAGTATAGCTTTAGCTTGTCTACCTAGGAATGTTCGAATTCCAACATCCAATCTTTATAATCTGAATCATTTTCAATGGAGAATTTCACCCAGAATTCTGATTTAGAAAATGGTAAGATAATAATCTCTTTATCACCCTATATAAAGTTATCGGTATACTCTTCGGATGATACATCTTCGATGGCCAACTTACCGGAGGGGTCTTCCAGATACTTCATGTGCAATCCCATGGTATACATGTTTTTATCACCGGATAAGATTAAAGTATCCACCGCATAAGCCTTAGCAGTCATTAATCCCAAGAAGAATATAGCCGAAACCAAGATAAATATAACTTTAGATATTACATATCTCATAATCCACTCTTTATAAAAAAACTAATGAGTATATATAATATTTAAGCAATTAACTTGACTAAATCAAGAATAGCATATTTATAATTAAAAAATAAAATATTAATAGAATCATAACTTGAATGTTAAAAACAACTTAACATAATTGTTACCATCCATATAAATTAGATTTTTGCTAAATTAGGGATTGATAAAAATTTCTTGGGAAGATATTTATGTATGATTTTTAGGTAAAGATGGATTTCTCCATCTTCTTATTTAAAATAGAAAGAAAGATTTACAAAGATTTAACTCAGATGTAATTAATATCTGTTATTTCTGTTAAATCGTCTATTATTGTCTCTTCTTCTTTCTCTAGCTTCTGCGACCTTCATTGGTCTTTCTCTAAATTCAGCGTCAGCCAACTCATTGATAGCATTCTGAGCTTCATCTTCACTTGCCATAGTAACAAAAGCAAAACCTTTAGAGCGGTTTGTTTCTCTGTCTACTATGAGTTTAACTTCTTCGACAGTACCATAATCGCTGAAAACTTCTCTTAATTCATCTTCTGTAACGTTGTAATTTAAATTTCCTACATATAATTTATTTGTCATTTGAAATATCCTTTAAAATTGAAAAAATATACTAATTACTAAAAAAGAAAAAATTAACCTTATTCTTTATGTAGTATTTAGAAAAATTAACTAAAGGGATAACATCCCCTTGAAAAATATACCAATGGCTATACAACACAACCTAACTTAACTAACATTTCTTCTTTGATTTATTTCAGTCCTTTTCACAAATCAGGAATGGTCTGAAAGTAAAAAGAAGGAGAAAAACTCAGTAGGAAATAGGTAGCAGTTGTAAAGTTTATAAGCAGTGGTCATTAAATACTAATTTTCCTTTAACACACGCTCTCGTTAACATTGAAAGCCAATAGATTTATCTTTCAGTGTCAAATATAATAAATATATCGTAAATGTCAAAGTTAAATTTGATTTTTTTACATAAATTTTTTTTGCATATTGAAATAATTTTTGATTTTGTTTGATATATGTTTAATATTTATAATATCTCTCAAGAAAGGAAATTTTTCTATGAATAGAATCAAACTTTTTATCATAAATATAATCATTATCATAATCGCTATCAGTATATCCTGTACCTCCAGCTACGATACTTCCGGGCGATATGCAACAATGCCAGAGGATGTATTAGAAGCGAAGGGAAGTATAACCGATGAGGAACTCCTCGATATGCTGTCCTACCTAGCATCCGATGATTTAGAAGGAAGGAATTCGGGTGAAGAAGGCAACGAACTCGCCGCTCAATACATCGCCAATGAGTTTGAGGATTATGGTTTACTACCAGCTGTGGATGGTTCATACTTCCAAGAGTTCTCATTCAAATTTGATAGGGGATATTCACCCAGAAGAGTGGAAACATCCAACATCATAGGTTATCTTCCGGGAAACCATGCCAGTTTAAAAAGCGAAGTTATAGTCATAGGAGCACATATGGACCATGTTGGGTATGGCAGATATGGTTCCAGAGGGGGCAAGGGCAAAGTTCACAATGGTGCGGATGATAATGGTTCTGGAACGGTAGCTGTTCTGGAATTGGCTGAGGCTTTCTCAGAGATTAAGGATGAGATTAATAGGACTTTTGTTTTCATCGCATTCTCCGGAGAGGAAATGGGACTTAAAGGGTCTTACTATTATGTTAGAGAGCCGGTCTTCCCTCTAGAAGATACTATTTTCATGCTTAACCTTGATATGGTCGGGTGGCTGAGAGAAAAAGACTATCTATATGTCTTGAATGTCCGGTCAGTTCCAATGAAAACCTTATTCATACGGCTCTCAAATGATTATCCATTCGAGCCTAAGTTTTCTACTTCACAAGGTTCTGACCATTATCCTTTCTATAGAGCAGGGATACCGGTTGCCTTCCTTCATACAGGTCTTCATGCCTATTATCATACTAATGATGATGATGTAGAGAGGATAGATTTTGATGGACTGGAGATGGTTACAGAGTATGCTTTCGATATACTTTGGAATATAGATACTTCATTGGAACCCCCTGAATAGAATGTTAGAAATATGGCTAAATTCAAAGGATGGGAAAGAAAACCCATAAAGACAAGAAACACAATCTACACAGCTATCACACCGCTTATCATTACCGCAAGCAGGTCTACGGACATCCCGGCTTTTTATGCTGAATGGTTTATCAATAGGTTGAAAGCTGGTTATATAAAATGGATTAATCCTTTTAACCATCGCCCACTCTATGTCTCCCTGGATAGTACCAGGCTTATCGTATTTTGGTCGAAGAATCCCGCACCTATCTTTAACTATCTTCCGATAATAAATGAAAAGGGGGTTAACTACTACTTTCAGTTCACCTTGAATAATTATGAAGAGGAAGGATTGGAACCGAATGTCCCTACGATTGAGAATAGAATAGAGTCTTTCCGGGAACTTTCCCGTATGATAGGGAAGAAACGCATCATATGGCGTTATGACCCTCTTATCCTTACACCGGCTATGAATGTCAATTCTCTTTTAGACAAGGTTAAACGGATTGGTGATGCGGTGAATCAGTTTACTGAAAAACTGGTTATTAGTTTCATCGACATAAATAAGTATAAGAGTGTAGCCGGTCGCTTAGCAAAGAATGAGATATATAGTGAGGAGTTCACACCTAAGTTGATCAGGCAAACAGCAGAAGGCATCTCCAAACTCAATACCAGATGGGGTTTAGAGGTATCCACCTGTGCTGAACCTATCGACCTTAGTCAATATGGAATAAGCCATAATAGATGCGTGGATGATAAACTGATTCGCGATGCTTTCCCCGAAGACAAGCGAATAATCTCCTTTCTGGATGAATATGAAGTAAATAGAGACTGGACAGAGCGGATTAAAACCATAAAGCACCCTCTGAAAGATAAAGGACAGCGTAGCCACTGCGGATGTATTGTCAGTAAAGACATCGGTCAGTATAACACCTGCGGACATCTATGCCTCTACTGTTACGCTAACCAATCTAACCGGAGTGTAAGAGACAACATGAGAAGGCACTTCCCCACTTCTGATAGTATTATACCTGACCAATAGAGCAATTCAACCTATTCGCTCCAAACTCTTTTTACATATTCCCCGAATTCATTTAACAGTTGATATTGCATATTACTATCACCAGTAACCTTGACTCCATCCGACTTTATCTCAATTGGCTGGGTATCGTTCTCGAATCTGCTTAGAAGGAAATGCACCGTCATATCTCCTTTAAACTTCTCCAGGAAGGTTTTTAACCTCATAAGTACATCGTAATCGACCAGCCTCTCTCTTATGAGGATTTTGAAGACAGAACCATCCCTCCTTTCCTTTTCCTCTATGGTTTTTATATTATCATTAAGCTGTAGTTGGGGATTTTTATTTATTTGAGTGGTTTTGGCATCTTTCGGTCTTTTCTTAAACGGTCTTGCCGGTTCTGATATTGAATTAAGGAAGATAGATTTTTTCTGGTCGTCGGAGACTTTACCATGGAAAATGTACACCTTACCTTCTTCCAGTTTAGGTTTAACTTCTCCATATGTTCTATTAAAAACCAGCACATCGATTGCGTCTTCGGTATCCTCAACTCGGACTTTACACCACGGTCTTCCACTTTTGGAAGTCCTTTCCTCCACTCTTGTAATCAACCCTAATATGTCAATATCACCTTCTATAACTTGTTTAGCCTCGATTATGCTCAGGATATCGCCCCTCATCTTAGATTTAGTGTATTTGTAGATGGGATGTTCGCTTATATAAAAGCCACACGCATCTTTCTCATTCCTTAGTCTGGTTCCGATGTCCCATTCATCCATATTGTTATTAATAAGGGAATTAGCGGAGTCCAACATTAAATCTTTCGTCTTATCCGAGCTAAGCAGACTAAATTGGGAGCTTCCCTCATCTTCTTTAGTCTTCCTACTATTTTTTATAATATCCTTCACAGCAGAGAACATGGCAGAGCGTTTATCACCGGTGAAATCGAATGCTCCAGCACATATTAAGTCTTCCACAAGAGTTTTAGTTAGATTCTTCACATTAATCTTGGAACAGAAATGACTTATACCCTTAAAACCTCCGCTTTTATCCCTCACCTGGATTATATCATTAATCACTTCTTCTTCGATGTTCAGCATTACCGATAAGCCCATGAGGATTTTACCTTCTGAAACAGTAAAACCTTTGTCAGACTTGTTGATATCCAATGGTACAATATCGATGCCGAAGTCTCTTGCTTCTTCAATCAACCTTTGAAGCTTGCCATGCCGGTTAAGATTTAAGTTCAATGCCGAGGTGTAGAAAAAGAGTGGATACAATAGCTTGAGCTCAGCGAACCGATATGCAATTAATGCTATAGACAAGGCATAGGGCATACTAACCAGCTTCCGTTCTACCGCACTAACTATATTATCGAATATAATTTCCGCTGTCTGACGCATGATTTTGTGTTCTCGTTCATCTGAAGATGCGTATAATAGGAAATCACCTTTCATTCCCTCTACCAGCTTTTCATCCTGGGTATTGATAGCATCGAATAGTATATCAATCCTATGTTTATCAAACCCACCAAACCTGCTTAACAGGTATACAGCCTGTTCCTGATAAAAGATAAGACCTGATGAAGGCTCTAACAGCTTCTTCAATTCCTCATCGAAGACATTGATTATTCCTTCGCCTTTCTTGGCAAGAGAGAAGCGGTTCAGTTTCTCCATGTTGTTTCGATTATAACTACCGATAAGACATGCTACATCCCATATAGATTCAATCATACGAAGGCTTGATGGTTTGCTTCTACCTATTTCCTCAAGTATAAAGACAGATTCGGTTAATCCTCGAGCCATAAGGTTAAGTACTCGCTCGTTTTCCGGCTTTATATCCGATATCATCAGTTCTTCTATATTGGCAGTATCTTCCGGTTTATTCTTCCGGATAAGCTCTTCAATCTCTCTAATCAGATTTAGATTAGTTACATGTTTCAGATTTAGCAAGAGCTTATTACTTTCCGAAAGTTCTCCCATATTGTAATCGATGAAGTTTATGATGTTTTTGTGTTTCTTAAAAGGAAGTATTGACATCAACTCTTTATTGAAAACCATATAACCTGTTATATCCGGGACAATATGAGAAGGACATTGCCGTATAATATCATAATTACGTAATGCGATTTTCTCTTCACCGGTGAAAAAGACATTTGCCAGGTCTTCTTCCAGCAAGCGTGGTTTATCCTTCACTTGCTCATATAGCTCTCTCATGCGATCTTCGCTAATATGATGCTTATCCATAACAGCTTTGAATACATTATGCCCATCATGCGTCGAATAAGTTGATGCATAGCTTAATATAATATCATCATGCTTCTTTGAAAGTGAGTTTATTATGTTCTCATATTGTCCCTGTTCAACAATAAGGGGATAGTCATCAGAATAATCATATAGGAAGGAATACTTCGACTTCGCTTGAAATGAATAAGGTGAATAGGCGATGATTTTCTTCTCATGGCTTATCTGTCTTGCTTCTCTAATAAGAACTTTAGCTATCCCACCACTTATATCCTCACCACCAAAGCGAAACAAATCAACATGGTTGAAAGCGGGTTTACAACTTTCAGCAAGAACTTCAGCAGATTTTATATACTCCTGGAATAAAGTTGGCAAGTCTGATAATTCATCTTCAGAAAGCAAATAAGAAGAACTTAGCCGATATTCTCCTGATTTGTCTTTTTCATTCAAGATATACTCCGGAACCTTCCCCACTTCACTCAATAAAGATATAAAGTCATCTAATGCTGAAAAATCATGTATCTTATCATATCTCACTCCATTAGCAAAAACCAGGGATAGAGAGAGTTCATCGGCTAAAGACTTTAACAAAACCGGATAGTTCTCATAACTGTAAAGGTCAATTGTTAAGAATGGTTCGGAATTTGCCTCCCTCAAGGCTTCTACCACAGGGCTGACAAGATTAGCTGTATTCTCGCTTTCGATTATATTCGCCATGAGGTTGGGATTACCACCAATTAATGATGCGGTGCCGTTTAGATTAGCATTTCTTAGGATTTGGTCGGAGATGATACCATGGGGAGGGATCTTGCTTTGGAGCTTTACCAAAGACTTATATGCCACCCTATTCTTACATACGATTGATACCGGGATAAGATAAGAGCCTTGTTTTAACTTATACTCTACGATTACAGTCATACCGGATAGTGGTTTAATCTTATATATATAGGCTAATTCGGTGAATGCCGGGATAGCTGAGAGTGAGTTCAAGTCGGTCAGAGCCAGCACCTGATACCCTTTTCGCTTAGCATTGATGATTAGTTCCTTGGGACTGATGATGGATTGACCTTTTGAATAGTATGTATAATTGATTAAACCCGCAATACCCATGTTAAGTAAATGTCGAACCCCTCCATTAGAATAATATAAACCAGATTACAACACATGTTTATAATACAAGATATGCCTTGAGTTTTATTCATGGTTATTTATATTTCTTATCGCTAAATTCTCGTCAATTCTTATGATTCCTTAATATAAGTAGGCTATTTACTTTATAAACCGGACTAATCAAAAAAAAATTAATAATTATCCAATTTTTGATTATATTCCACAATATATATTATTGGGTGTTATAATTCACATTATAAAATGATGTCAGATTAATTTAATACTGTTTTATAAACATAATAGATTATCTTAATTAAGGAAGGAGTTTATGGAGAAGATAATTATTGTTATAATCATAACCATAGTTGCTACAGTTATTATCATAGCAACATTTTCCAATGGTCAGCAAGGAGGGGATAAAAAACCTGATTTTAACGAATCCCAAGAAATCATTTTTACCGATGATAACTTTGAAAAAGCTGTTCGTGAGAAAATTAATAAAGAGAATATAAAGATAGAAGATGTTATCAGAATTAAAGAACTTGATATATCCCGCAGACAAATAAAGAATATTGATGAAATCAAGTATTTCAAAAGCCTTATTACATTAAATATCTCTTATAATGATATCCAAAACATTTCATCGCTAGGGAATTTAAGTAGTATTAGACAGTTAGACTCTTCACATAATAACATCAACGATATATCACCACTGTCCAGTTGGTTTGAAGGAAGCGATGAACTTAGGGATAAAAAGTCCATCCCATATCAGATTAATCTTTTGGGGAATCCAATAAATATCCCAACCAATAAGGAAAATAAAATCGTTATTGATACTCTTCTGGATATGAATATTAACGTAAAAGCCGAGGTACATTTCCCCGATGATGAATTGGATAAGTGGATAAGAAATGTTACAAAAATGAAAGATAACATTACGATTACCCTCGATGATTTAAAAGAATATGAGCAGTTTAATATATACAACACCAAAATCGAGCAATTAAGCGGGATTGAATATTGTATAAACCTTAAGGTATTAAATATAGAAGGAAGCCTGGTTAAGCATATCATACCGATAGGCAGACTTAAACACCTTCAAAAACTAAACATATCTAATAACCAAATCATAGACATTTCACCCATTGCTAATTTAACGAATCTTGTTACATTCATGGCATACAATAACCAAATCGTAGTAATCCCCGATTTATCCAGGTTAACATCATTAGCTTATATAAACCTGGAACAGAATAAGATAGAAGATATAAGCACCCTCACTTCTCTAATCAATACAGTGGCATTGAATCTTGGTGATAATAAGATTAATGACATCAGACCCATTTCCTCTATGAAAAGGCTAAAGACTTTAAGCCTTGGTAGCACTACTGGTGGAAACAACATAACGAATATAAAACCATTAAGTTCATTAAAAACACTAGAAGAGCTTCAGTTAAACAATAACCATATTAATGACCTTTCCCCGCTGAAAGAACTACACAATCTAACCTATCTCAACATTTCCGGCAATAGTAAACTCACAGATATATCCCCACTGAGTAACCTAAAATCAATATCCACCCTAGTGATAAATGACAACGATATTAGTGATATATCCCCGATTAAGGGAATGAGAGAGCTTACATACCTTGATGGGAGCGACAATAAGATAAATGACTTATCCCCTTTATCCAGTTTATACCGAATAGAAAGATTATACTTATCAGATAACCAAATAGAAAATCTCCAAGCTCTATCCAATTTGAGAAAATTAAAGATACTCTATCTGGATAATAATAAGATTAAGGATGTATCATCTTTGAAAGATTTATTAGCATTAGAAGTCCTGCGATTAAACAAAAACCTTGTAGAAACAGTTAACCCCATATATAAGCTAAGTAAACTCAGCGAGTTAGACTTGGATTCCAATAATATTGAAAACATCGGCTCAATAAAAGACTTAACCAATATGAGCCGTTTAGTACTATCTAACAACAAGATTGTTAAAATAAACGGAATAGAAGAATTATTAAAACTGAAATCGATGGATATATCTCATAACTCAATAATAGACTTAAATCCCATAAAAGACCTACCACGGGTTAATTACCTTAACCTCTCCCACAACTCTATCCAGGATATAACACCA
Source organism: uncultured Spirochaetia bacterium (assembly GCA_964447635.1). Taxonomy (GTDB): domain Bacteria; phylum Spirochaetota; class UBA6919; order CAYUUC01; family CAYUUC01; genus CAYUUC01. Next base: position 3,150 of record CAYUUC010000055.1, on the reverse strand, counting down.
TTGGAAAATCTTGTTAATCTTACTTTCCTGGATATTAGCTATAATAAGGTTAATGATTTTTCCATTCTGAACAGGCTTTTAAGTATAGGGGCTTTCGAGTATAGAAGTGCTGAAGAGTATGATGTTAATCTCACTAATAATAACGCCGACTTCAGTATTAGTACCAATAACTATAAAGTGGTGCAAAAATTGGATGAAGCCGGCGTCAGGGTAATCTGGAAAGGGGGAAATAAGCTTTAATATAAATGCTGGTTTCATTCCCTGTTCCTGGCTTTAATGTTATTCATCGATGATATGATTCTTGTTATTGCTGGGCTTTACTATCGATACGGTCTTTTGCTTTCTTCAACTCATCAAGCTCTTTTCCATACAATATCTTTTCGGGACTTAATATAATGATTACCGTATTATCATCCAATTTACCAATGCCATTAACGAACTCATTTATATCGTTATCTTTAAACTTAGGCGGTTGGGTTATCTTTTCTTGCGGTATCCTTAATACTTCCGATACCGTATCGACAATAACCCCTATCGTCATCTCTTTCAAATTTAGATTTATGATGCATGTCCGGTTATCATAATCGATCTCCTCTTTCTTTAACCTAAGTCTTATATCCATAACCGGAATAATCACCCCTCGTAGGTTGATTACACCTTTAATGAAATGAGGCATATCCGGAATTGGTATTATATCTCGGATTTCGATAATATCTGCTATGTATTGAATATCAAAACCATAAACAACATTATCGATTTTGAAAGATAAGAACTTATTTAAATTTAAATCCATATCATCATAATCATAAAAATCTTCAAGTTCTTCTTTGTTTAATATATCGTTACTTTCTTGCATTTTACCTCCTGTTTTATCTTTATGATTTATCTACATAGGGTGTAACTTCTTTCTTATCCTTCTCCTTTCCATCTGATGGAGATGAGGATTCAGACCCATTAGATGGAGATGAGGATTTAGAACCGTCAGATGAAGACTCAATCATCCTTTCTTTTCTTACTTTGGAAGAGACCTGTTTCTTATCCACCTTAAAATATGATACAAGGTCTCTGAGCTTATTTCCTTGAGCAGATAGTTCTTCGCTGGCGGCAGCGTTTTCCTCTGCATTGGCTGAGTTGGATTGAACTACTTCCTCTACCTGAGACAGACCTACAGTTATCTGTTCGATACCTTTAGTCTGTTCTTGGCTGGATTCTGATACTTCATTGGATATGTTAGCTACTTCTTCTGAGCCTTTGGTTATCTCATCCAACTTGTTAGCTGTTTCTTCTACAAGGGTGTTTCCTTCTTCTATATTCTTTATTGCTTTCTCCACTAGTTCGGTGGTTTCTTTAACCGATTTCTGGCTTTTTGAAGCTAGGTTTCTAACCGAGTTAGCTACGACGGCGAATCCTTTACCATATTTACCTACTCTAGCTGCTTCTATATCGGCATTAAGGGCGAGTAAGTTGGTTTGGAAGGCTATTTCATCAATAACCTTGATGATGTTGTTTATATCGTTGGCTGAGTTGTTTATCTCATTCATAGCTTTAACTAAACGTTTCATCTGCTGGTTCCCCTGTTCTGAATCCAGTTTAGCATTCTTAGCCAATTCACTTACCTTTATTGCTCCTTCAGTATTTGCCTGTACCTGACTGGATATCTCATTTAGTGAAGCGCTTATTTCTTCCAGAGAGGAAGCTTGTTCACTAGAGCCTGAGGATAATGATTGACTGGAGTCGGATACTTGACTTGCACCCTGATTAACCTGTTCTACGGAAACGTTGATTTGCTGTATGATGTTGTTTAGCTTATTGACCATTTGTGAGAGTGATTTACCCACCTCATCGTCATCTGAAGCGAGCCTTACATCCACAGTCAAGTCCCCCTTAGCGATATTGTCCATCAATACATTCCTTTCTATAAGGAAATCAAACATCATGTTTAGAGCATCGGCTAGTCTACCAATTTCATCCTTAGATTTAACTCTGAGCTTATCATCGGTCAGTCTCCCCTTGGACATATCATCAACCAGACTGGTCGCTTTCTTTAGTGGGTTTGCGATAGACCTAGATAAGAGTAAGGATATTATCAATATTAAAACTGCTATAACGATAGCAGAGACAGCGATAATGATAATGGTCATATTAACAGGCTGGTTAATCTCGCTAACATCAATTTCAGCAAGGATTGCCCAATTTATACCCATAGATGGTATATTAAGCGGTGAATAAGCACTATAGACGGGATTTCCATTGTAATCTGTTATGATTTCAGTGTTTGTATCACCATCCAGAGCTTCCTCAACCGCAACAGTCCTTACATCACCTTTCTCCGGATTATTAAAACTGGCTATGACTGTATGGTTCTCCGGGTCTAAGTAGGAATCAGACCTCATTAGATAATCAGAGCCAACTAGATAAGTCTCTCCTGTCTCCCCCATACCTGTTCTATCCTGCATTACTTCGTTTACCTCTTTTATAGAGACTTGGGCAACGAATACTGAAAGAGTATCTCCGTTTAAATCCTTAATAGGAGTTCCTAGGAAAGCAGCAGGTTCCCCATCTGATGGCTCATATGGCTGGAAGTCTGAGAAGTAAGTATCATCTGTTTCGATTACCTTCTTCCATACTTCGGCTATATGTGTATCGCTATATTTGCCATATTTGAGGTTTTCACCAAAATCTTTTTCTCTAGCCCATGTAAATGCAATCTGACCGAAGTTCTTCCCTATAATGAATACATCATAGTAACCATACTTCTCTACAATCTTGTCATAGTAGTCGAAATACTTATCATAAAGTTTCTGGTATTCAGGAGTATCGGATGGATAATTGTCTTTATCGTCGATGTCGATTGAATAGACATAATCTCTAAGGTTTTTGTTGAACTCAATGTTGGTATTAGTTTGTGATACTGCTTCCACTTCAGTCTTAAATGATTCAAAGTATTGAGTAATCTGATTCTTCTTCAAATTTCTAACTGCTTCAAGTTCATTAACTGCGGATTTATCCAGTTGGTCAGAAGTAATAAAGATAGATATTAGACTAACAATAACGATTGGAATAATTCCTACAGCTAAAAATAGAATTATTAATTTAGTACTGATTCTTTTAAACATTTTTTCCTCCTAAGATTTCACCATAATTTTTGGT
>CAYUUC010000054.1:0-16970 GCA_964447635.1 uncultured Spirochaetia bacterium | reverse complement strand
TGTAAACTTTTTTTATATGAGTTATATTTATAATAAATAATAATAAGTGTTAAGTTATATTGGATATATTAAACATGACTTTTTGATAGAATTAAATGGAGTATCCATCTTTTTAAGATGTGGTGTTATTTAACATAATTTGAGAAGGAGGAATAAATGAAATTTAGCAGATTAATGTTAGTTTTAACATTTATATTCTTTTTGCTAACTTCTTTAACTATCTTTTGTTCCACAGATATTGAATATAATAATAATTTCGATGAAAACTTCAACAATTTCGATAACTTCGATGATTTTAGAGATAACGACGAGGAAAATGGAGAAGAAAGTGATAAACAGCAAGCAATAAGACCTAAAAAAATCGTAGGAGACCTGATAGATACATTTGATGACTCAAATACAAAAAAAGCTGAGAATGCTTTAATAAACTTGAGAGGGATAATGCAGGATAGGAGAATTAGATTGGTAGCTGTAAAGGCTCTTATTCATAATCTATCACATCAAGACCCGAAGATGAGAATGAGATGTGCACAGGCATTAAAAAGGGAAGACATCCCTCCGAGAGTTAAGAAAACATTAGAAAATATGGTCATTACGGAAAATAATGCTTCCGTTTTGGTCTCTATCTTTGACACTTTATCTCTGGTTGGAGATGAGGGTACAATCGATATACTAAAGAGTAAATCAGATATTACTGAAAATGAAGTTATTAAGGATTTCGCCGATTCAGCAGTGAGAGTAATTGAAAAGAGATTAGAGAAGGGTGGAGGTGATGATAATGAAGAAGGTGAATAAGAAGTTCGCTATCGGTTTAATTATGATAGCAGGTTTAGTCGTTATGTTTGTTTTTGGATTAATGATTAATGCTCAAGATGAACCCGAAGTTAAAGCTCGTATAACACAAATCTTAGGCGGGGCTGTTTACTATAAATGCGAAGTAGAGACAGATGATGAATGGACCAGAGCAAGAGTCGGCACCCCTATATATCAGAATTGCTTCTGTCAGACGACAGAGAGTGCCCAGGCTACCCTTAACTTTACGCCTGAAGTTGAACTCAATATGCTTGAATCTAGCGAAATATACATCGGAACAATTAATGCTGAAATTGTCGAATTAAGCCTAAAAAACGGGTCATTACTCAATGAACTTGAACCTTTAAGAGAGCTTATTCAGGAATACCATGTAAACTCTGTTAGTTCTAATGCCGGTGTTAGAGGAACTGAATTCATGATTAACTATAAGACTGACACTAACACCTTATTGGTTAATAAAGGTTCTGTTGAGTTTTCTAATAATTATAACCATGAGTATAATTCTGTAGTAGGTGAAGGTAAAGCAGTTAGAACCTCTTCTTTAGGTAAACCATCAGACCCTGTTGACATCCCAGAAAAAATACTATTCATTTTTGATGATGAAGAATGGGCAGGTCAGGATGATGGTGATTGGGGTGATGATTGGGATTTCGATGATTACTGGGACGAAGCATGGGCTGATTGGGAAGAAGACTTCTGGAACAATTATGACCAATTCACGGATAATACATGGGATACTGAAGAATGGGACGACTTCATGGAAGATATGGTTGAAGATGGCATCTGGGAAGATATCTCAGAATGGGATGAAGAATGGATGGAAGAAGACGGATGGTTCGATGAGCAATGGAACGAAGACGACTGGGGCGATTATGATGATTGGGAAGAAGATTGGAACGAATGGGATGATTGGAATAACTGGAATGATGAAGAAGACAACAATGATAATGATGACAATAATAATGACGATGACAATGATAATGATGATAATGACGATGACAACGATAATGATGATAATAATGACGATGACAACGATAATGATGATAATGACGATGACAACGATAATGATGATGATTGATTAGTATATTTTTGATTGGTAAAAAAAATTAATGTGTTAACATATTTTTTTATATAAAAAGATTCTTATATCAATATTTACAAGAATGCAAATTTTTGTTAATTTAAAAATAATTAAGATATTTATTTATGGAGAAGAACATGAAAAAAATACTTTCTATTACATTAATAGCATTATTCTTGTTTACAATGTTAAGTTGTACATTGACCACATATACTTTACTAGACAAACTTCCTATCTCATTGCATATCCCAAGAGACGCTGAAGTAATCGGTAAGGTTGAGTATGGTGAATTTGTAGTAAAATTTGCCTTTTTTGGTTTTATCCCAAGACATATAGATATTTCTCCGTTGGTTAAGAAGATTTTCCGAAACCATCCAGAAGCTGAGGGACTTGGAAACCTGACTATTAAATCAAAATGGGGTATATTAGATATCTTAAACTTGTTTGCTTTAGGTATGGTTGGAAAAACTGTTGTAATAGAAGGATTTCTATTTAAGATGCCAGAAGATAAAGTTGGTATGTACAATTCAGAGTTTGAATATAAGTATAACTTTACCCCAGACGGCGAGGGTCTTGAGTCAATCGAACTCTACGGTTATATACTGAGAAAAGACTTCGAGGAAGCTCTTAAAGAGAAATCCGAAAGCGAATAATAATTAATAATTCTAGATTATATCCAACCTTTAGATATACACATACCTTATATCATTCATCATATCAAAAAAAATATTAAATCAAAGATAATGTTATAGACTAATAGGAAAAACTTTATACATTATTGATTAAAAAGTTTGACATATTTGTGAAATATCACTATACTTATATAGTAGTATATAATTATATTAATATAATGGGAGTAGTGATGTTATCCAAGATAAATCTGTTTATTCTGGGGTTAATCTCTGAAAAGCCTAATAATCCATATAGGCTAAAAAAAATATTGGAAAAGCTAGAGATTAAACAATGGTTTCCTATGTCCGATTCTACAGTGTATAAATCTATAAACTCACTTCAGAAGAAAGGATATGTAATTGGTGAGACTAAAAAAGAAAACAATAATCCCGAGAAAACCATATATTCCATAACCGAAGACGGAAAGAAGGAATTAGATAAATCACTGAAAGAGTATTTGCGGGGTAGCAAGAGAGTAGTATTTGATTTTGATGTAGCGTCTTCTTTGGTTTGTCATTTGAATAAGGAAGATGCGGTTGGAGCTTTACAGTATCAGCTGGATTCCATTAACCATAATTTGGAAGGATTAAAGGCTAACTACAATGTATTGAAGGATATTCAAAAAATTCCATATGTAGGATTTATGAAGATAATACATAATATCAATAGGCTGGAAGCATTGAGGAAAACCATAAATGAGTTTTTAGATTATATCAAGAATGATAAGGATTGGAATCACTTCCCATTAATCGATTTTGAAGATGGGAGATATTAAGTATGAAAGAGAAAATAGAATCAATTTTCACCTTCAGATTTAAACCTGATTATAAAACATTTATTGTGTTTATATGCGGTTTACTTTCTATAGGTTTAAGCTATGCCCTTCTACTTTCTGATAATCCTATAATCCGCATTTTATTAAGGGATGTTCTACAGGTGTTATTAATAGGAATAGTAGTACCATTCTTAGTAATGTCCCGGGAGAGGACTGATTTCATAAAGTCAGGGATGAAATTTGACCAGGCATTAAAATATCTGCTGATAGGGATAACCATATCAATCTTACTTATCATTATGTTTGTATTTAAAGACCCTGACTGGCAGACCAAATTAACCTGGGGGGATTTGAATGCTGGTTGGTATGTCTTTATTACAAACATATTCGAGGTTATATTCTTTTTTATTTTCATTAGGTATTATATAGAAAAAGCATTCGGCATCATACCTGCGATTATCATATCAGCACTATTTTATTCGATGCATCATGCAGGATTCCAACCTGAATTCATTAAATTATTAATCGTTGGTTTAGCTTATATCACAGCTTTTCGTGTAGTGAATCACTGGTTATTCATATTGCCTATTTGGTGGGTAAGTGGGCTTTGGGATGTCTTGATTGGTTCTGATGTGGTTTCCGAGATTGGAGAAACAGCCTGGATATCAGCGTTGGTTGTGCTTGTGGTTATGATAGTTGTGATGATTTTAAAATATCCTTTCAGAATGATTAATACCACATCTTAGTGAGATATAAGATTATCTATTATTGCTGAAAGATAAAAATCCTTTAATATTTACACTATGATATTGTTTTATTATCATAATAGGCAGTAATAATTAATTTACGGAGGATACTAATGGCAAAGGTTATTACTGCTGAAGAAGCTGTTAATATGGTACAGGAAGGGTCTCGTATCCTGTTTGGAGGTTTTCTAGCAGTCGGGGCTACAGAAAACCTTATTGACGCTTTAGTTGAAAAGGGTACAAAAAACCTTCATCTAGTAGCAATATGTACTGATTATGTAGATAGAGGTTGTGGAAAACTCATAGCTAATAAGCAGGTAAAATCGGTTCAATCTTCACACATTGGAACAAATAAATCGACCCAAGAGCAATACAATAAGGGTGAACTCGATATGGAGTTTGTCCCTCAAGGAACGCTTATGGAGCGGATACGAGCAGCAGGAGCAGGACTTGGAGGTATACTTACTCCAACAGGAATAGGCACAGTGGTAGAGAAGGGAAAGCAGATAGTCGATGTTCGTGGTAAAAAGTATATCCTGGAAGAGCCAATCTTCGGTGATTTCGCCTTTATTAGAGCTAAGAAAGCAGATAAGTTAGGTAATCTTGTATTTGAGAAAACTGCCCGTAATTCAAATCCGTCTATGTCTACTGCTGCTACGATAACCATTGTAGAGGTCGATGAGATTGTGGAAGTGGGGGACATATCCGCGGATGATATACATTTTCCAGGGATTTTCGTTGATTATATAGTAAAACATAAGGATTAAGATTTGTATTAGGAGGATTTATATGCCTGAATTGAGCAGGGAAGAAAAAAGGAAATTGATACAAAAACGGATAGCGAAAGAACTTAAAGACGGGGATTATGTTAATCTTGGAATTGGTATGCCCACTGGAGTTGCCAATTTCATCTCTGATGATATATATGTAACCATTCACAGCGAGAATGGGATACTCGGTCTTGGTGCTGCTCCAGAAGAAGGTAAGGAGATACCCAATCTGATTAATGCTGGAGGGGGATTCGTAACCGAAGCTAAGGGAGCTTCTTACTTCGATTCGTGTCTCAGCTTTGCCATTATACGGGGTGGCCATCTTGACGCTACAGTGCTTGGAGCGTTGCAGGTAGATCAGGATGGTAATCTAGCCAACTGGATGATACCGGGAAAAATGGTTCCGGGTATGGGGGGTGCTATGGACTTAGTAACCGGAGCTAAGAAAGTCATAATAGCAATGGAACATCTGGATAAGAAAGGCAATCCGAAGATACTCAAAAAATGCAATCTACCACTTACTGCTGTTAATAAGGTTGACATGGTTGTTACGGATATGGCGGTTATCATAAGAGGTGAAAATGGGCTTGTATTGAAAGAGGTAGCAGAAGGTTATACTAAGGATGATGTCATTAAAGCTACCGAAGCAGAATTAACTATAGCAGATGAGGTGAAAACCTTTTCCGTAAAGGACTGATAATTTTATCTTTTTTCTAACCAATTTCACTATATAAAAAAATCAAGATTTATAACATGCTATTAAATTTTATTATTTTTTAACAAATCCAAAAATCAATGGTTATATGAATTTATATTTCTTTATATTATCAACCATGGAGGAGTTTTTATGAGAAAAGCAGTTATAGTATCAGCAAAAAGAACAGCTATAGGGAGCTTCGGCGGTATGTTCTCCAAAGTATCCGCCGTGAAACTTGGTATAGAAAACCTAAAAGCTGTCCTAAATGAAACCAGTATCGATGTTAAGAAGATAGACGAAGTGATAGTGGGAAATGTGATAGGAGCAGGACTGGGACAGAATGTATCCCGACAGATAGCCATCGGGGCTGGCATCCCGCAGGATATTCCATCATACACAGTGAATAAGGTCTGTGGCTCTGGATTGAAAAGCGTAACGCTGGCATCACTCATGGTCACTTCTGGAGAAGCTGATATCGTAGTCGCTGGAGGAACAGAGAACATGACACAGATACCTTATGCTGTCCCCACCCAGCGATATGGCTCAAAGATGGGAAATGCTGAAATGGTTGACCTGATGATACATGACGGTCTATGGGACATCTTCAACGGTTACCACATGGGTATAACAGCTGAAAATCTTGCTGAGAAGTGGAACATAACTAGGGAGGAGATGGATAAGTTCGCAGCTGATAGCCAGAACAAGACTGAAAAGGCTATGAATAAAGGTAAGTTCAAAGATGAGATTGTACCCATCGAGATACCCCAAAGAAAAGGCGAACCCATCATAGCTGATACAGATGAATTCCCCAGAAAAGGCGTCACTGCTGAATCATTATCCAGGTTAAGACCTGCGTTCAAGAAGGATGGATTAGTAACAGCGGGTTCATCATCGGGGATTAACGATGGTGCGGCTATGGTTATGGTTATGAGTGAGGATAAAGCGAAAGAGTTCGGCTTGAAACCATTGGCTTATATAAAGGCTTATGCTTCTGCTGGTGTTGACCCTGCTATAATGGGTTATGGTCCTGTACCAGCTATTAAGAAGGCATTAGATAAAGCTGATTGGAAGCTACAAGACATCGAACTAGCGGAACTAAATGAGGCATTCGCTGCTCAGTCTTTGGCGGTGTTGAAAGGTCTTGAGAAGTATTTAAACGGAATCGATGCATCCATAGTCAATGTGAATGGTGGAGCTACCGCATTGGGTCACCCTATCGGTGCTTCAGGAGCAAGGATACTTGTTACCCTTATTCATGAGATGCTGAAAAGGGATAGTAAGAAAGGTCTGGCATCACTTTGTATTGGTGGTGGGCAAGGAGTTTGTTTGCTGGTTGAGCGTTAGAAGTGTATTATTAGCTAAAAACTAAAACCAAACAAGGAAGGAATGATAAAATGGATAAGTTAAATCTAAAAAAGAGTGAAGAGTATTACGAAGAAGCATTGAAGCTTATACCTGGTGCTATATTGGGTATAAGACGACCATACAACTTTGTTCCAGGCGAGTATCCCATCTTCTTTGAATATGGAAGAGGAGGTAGAGTAACTGATGTTGATGGTAATGAATATCTAGATATGCTTTGCGCCTATGGTCCAATCATCATCGGTCACCGCGAAGAGGAAATAGATGATGAGGTTATAAGACAGATAAGAGACAAAGGCTTTTGTTTCTCACTTACCCAGCAAGTTCAAAATAGGTTAGCCAGAAAGCTTATCGATTTGATACCATCTGCTGAGATGTGTGTCTTCGTTAAAACCGGCTCTGATGGGACAACCACAGCCATTAGAGTGGCGAGAGCTTATACAGAAAGGACTAAGATTATCCGATGCGGGTATCATGGCTGGCATGACTGGTGTGTAGAGGTGAAAGGTGGTATCCCTGAAAAGCTTTATGAAGATGTATACGAGTTTGATTATAACAATCTCGACCAGCTAAAAGACCTCCTCAAAAAGCATGGCGATGATGTTGCATGTGTTATAATGACTCCACTTGGTCATCCCTTATCAAATCCAGTAACCCCGCCAGAAGATGGTTTTTTGGAGGGTGTTCGGGAACTCACCCATAAGCATGGAGCATTATTGATATATGATGAGATACGCACCGGGTTTAGGATGAACATGGGTGGAGCTCAGAAGCTATATGGTGTTACGCCTGATGTATCGGTATTCGGTAAAGCTATGGCTAATGGTTATCCTATAGGAGCGGTTGTTGGCAAGGAAGAGTATATGAAGATGATAGTTGAAAAGGTTTTCATTAGTTCAACTTTCTTCCCAAACTCGCTTGAACAGATTGCAGCACTCAAGACTATTGAGATAATGGAAAGAGAGGATGTTCTTGGTGTTATCGAAGAAAAGGGGAAAAGGTTCTTAAGCGACCTTAGGAAGGTGATAGATAAAAGTGGTGTCCCTGCTCATCTATCTGATGTCCCTCAGATGCCATATATCACATTCCCCAGAGATGAACAGAAGCTATATAAGAAGCTACGAAATGAGTTCTTCACCCAGCTAATCCGACGGAAAGTCTTTTTACAACCATATCATCATGGTTATATATGCTTTAGGCATAGTGATAGCGATTTAGCCTATGCTGTGAACGCTATCGAGGAGTCGCTCGAAGAAACTAAAAAACTACATATGTAAGATAAAATCAAATAAAGAGAGGAATTGAGTACTATGGAACCATTAATCATTACTACAGCAATAACCGGAGCAGAAACCACCAAAGAAGTCCAGCCTGCCTTGCCTATTACACCGGATGAGCAGGCGGAGAGTGCTAAGGAGTGCTACGAACAAGGTTCGACCGTTATTCACCTTCATGTAAGGGAAGATGATGGAAAACCATCTCAGCGATTAGAGCGATTTGAGGAAGCGATTAACAAGATTAGAAAAGCTGTTCCTGAAGCTATCATACAGATGAGTACCGGCGGGGCGGTAGGAGTACCCTTCCAAGAAAGAATGGCTCCGCTTGAACTAAAGCCTGATATGGCGACACTCAATGCTGGAAGCTTAAACTTCGCTGATCAGGTCTTCATTAACTCACCGCAAGATATAGAGAGATTGGCGGAATACTTTAAGAAGGTGGATGTTCCACCTGAGATAGAGGTTTATGAGTCGGGGATGGTTGACTATGTTGCAAAGTTGGTCAAGAAAGGGATAATTACTCATACCCCCTTACATGTACAGTTTGTATTGGGTGTCCCTGGCGGTATGTCTGGTAAGCCTAAGAATGTGCTTTACATGGCGGAGCATTTGAAAGAGCTTATCCCTGGTGCTACATGGGGTGTTGCCGGTATTGGCCGGTATCAGCTACCAGGTGCGATGATGGCATTGATTATGGGGGGTCATATCAGAGTGGGTTTCGAGGATAATATCTATTATCATAAAGGAGTATTAGCTAAATCTAATGCGGAATTGGTGGCTAGGATTAAACGATTGTCGATGGAATTTGGTAGAAAAGTCGCAAATTCATCTGAAGCAAGGGAGATATTAGGTTTAAAATAGGAGAAAGCAAATAAAAGATGTATTAGGTAATTAATCATCTTTTCTGTAAGTATAAGCCGTACTTTATTTATGATTAATATATTATTATTATAGTAATAAGTTTAACTTTTGATATACATATACTTTTATCGAAATAGAAGGTAGACATGAATTATAACGATTATGAGAAGAATGAACTTAGTAATTATTTTAAAATTATTAGTCTTCTACATAAGGAAAGACCACTAAGGTACAAAGAACAGGTAGAAGAAATAGTAAAAAGAGAAACTGATAACTCAAAAAGAATTGAACTTATTAATGAAATAGATAAGAAACTAGAAAGAGACATTAAAGAAGCAAGGAAAGTAGAAACAGATATCATACATAAAGATAAAAGCATACAACCTGGTAAGAAAAGATTAAAACCATCCGGTTTCTTAAGTTTCTTATTTTTTAATAGAAAAATGGTAGTGAACTTTTCGGAGAGAACGGAAACCATAGTCCTATCTTTCTTTGGTCTGAAGAAAATATTAAGCTCAATGGCTGAAGTTATGTGGGACGAACTTTACGAAAACACTAAGAAATATCTAATAGCTCCGGTTAGTCAGATGGTTCAAAAAGGTTGGCTGAGTTTGGATATAACCTCTTATAACCTCATAGTATCATTTGATAAATTTCTTAAAAATTTCATAAGATTCGGTGCTGATTTAAGTACTAATAATTCTCCATTAGAAAATATTAGAATAATAGAGGGATTCCTACGTAATTATCTGAAAATTGTATTTATTAAAGAATATAGGGAGATTCTCGAGGAAGCGATATCTGAATTCGTATTGACTGACAAAAGATTTAAATCAAACTATAAGCAAGTAAGAAGATTGGTTAGAGAATTTATCGATGTGGAATCCAGAAGCCTTTGTTTCTTCAATATAATCAATGCTGTTTATATAATATATTATAATAGATTTATCAAACTGCCTGAAATGTGTAAGTATTACGGTGTAGAAGATATAAAACACAAAAAATACAACTTTAGTCCAAAAATTGAAACCGATGTAAAAGATTATATCAAAAAGATTGAGCATAAATATAATCTTGCTGAAAGTGAGTTGTTCTATCTAAAATTTATTGAAGAGATAGATTTTAACTCAAAATCTGACAATACCGTGGTTAAAGCAATAAATAGCGTGTTTCTATATGAGTATATAAAAAGTGATAGGGATATTGATGAACTTAAAGACCTTATTGAAAGGGAAGAAGCTAACGAAAAGCTAAAAAGCACCAATCTAAATCCTTTCGCCTATCTTAAACTTGATTTGACAAGGTATATGTTAAAATTCATCACTGGATACCGTATCATCTATCGTAATATATTAACCGAACCCATACCAGTAGAGATAGATGAGGATGGCGAGACCAGGGAAGAGAAGGTAGAAGTATTTCAAAATGATCCTTTTATTGATAATTTCAACCAAATATCAGAAGCTACTAGAGAATTATCAATATTAACCCAAAATGAAAAACTAACAGTAACAAGTAAGTCTTATCTACACTACATTGAGAGAAGACTATTGGAATCTAAAGAAGCCGAGACTGCATGTAAATATATTGAGTCAATTATTTCTAATTTGTACTTTATCTCATCAAAAATATCCAGTGCATTATATAGAAATTATAAAGCATCAACATTGCAAGCTAATGATTTACTACAAGCATATAAGAATCAGCATCAACCGATTAATGTAAAAGCAGATGAATATAATTTAATACCCTATTCATTCAATTTTATAACCAATAATCGTTATCATCAAGGTAAAAGGATAATAGATGTATTAAATGAGTTAATGTTTGTTACTGTGAATTTCGTCTACCTATTTAGATATGAAAACTTGATGGATAGGTTAGTTAAGAAGCCAGAACTTATAAGTGATTCTGAGTATTATGTAAAGATTAAATCTAAGATTTTTAATTAATGTTTTATTGGAGGATTAATTGGAATTAACACGAAGGAGCGGTATACTCCTACATCCTACTTGTTTCCCATCACAATATGGTATAGGAGATATGGGTTATGAAGCTTATGAGTTCCTGGATTTCTTACATGAAGCTAAAGTTAAACTTTGGCAAATACTCCCTCTTGGACCAACTGGGTATGGGGATTCACCTTACCAATGCTTTAGTGCCTTTGCTGGAAACCATTTACTGATTAGCCCGGATAAACTTGTAGAAGAAGGATTATTAACTAAGAATGATGTTATAGAGAAACCCGGTTTCTATCCGGAAAAAGTAGATTACAGAATGGTTACCGATTGGAAAATACCCAGATTAGAAAAAGCATTCTCCAATTTTACCTCTCATGCAACTAATGCTGAAAGGTCAAAGCTGGACAGATTTGCCCGGGATAATAACCATTGGCTAAACGATTATGCTATATTCATGGCGGTGAAAGAGTATCACGGCGGGAAGCAATGGGATGCATGGGAAGATGGTATATCTCATTATGAGGAGGAAAGCCTTAATAAATGGTCTGATAAGTTAAAAGAAAAGATTGATTATTGGAAATGGATTCAATATGTGTTTTTCAAGCAATGGTCGGATATCAAGTACTATGCTCAGAATAAAGGTATATCAATAATTGGTGACCTACCTATCTTTGTATCTTACGATAGTTCAGACCTATGGTCAAACCCAGACCAGTTCCTATTCTCATATGTAGCAGGTGTTCCTCCGGATTACTTCTCAGAGACCGGCCAGCTGTGGGGTAATCCTCAATATAGATGGGAAAGGATGAAGGAAGATGATTATCAATGGTGGAGGAATCGATTCAGCCAACTGCTGAAGATGATAGACATTATCCGTATAGACCATTTTAGAGGTTTCGAAGCTACATGGTATATACCATTCGGTAAAGAGAATGCAATTCAGGGAGAATGGGTGGAGTCTCCGGGGGAAGACTTCTTCCAGACAGTCTTTAAATACTTTGGGGAAATACCTATTCTAGCAGAGAACCTCGGAGTTATCACCGAAGAAGTAGAGAATCTCAGAAAGAAATTCAATATGCCAGGGATGAAGGTTCTACAATTTGCCTTTGAGGACTTTAATCCGCATAATGGCTTCCTACCACATAACTACGAGAAAAACGCTGTAGCTTATACCGGGACACATGATAACGATACCACACTTGGTTGGTATAACTCGATGAGTGATGAGGTTAAGCATTATGTAAGAGAATACCTGGAAAGTTCTGGAGAGCAGATACATTGGGATATGATTAAAGCCATCTTTTGCTCTAGTGCCCATTATGCTATAGTACCCCTACAGGATTTCCTGGGATTGGGAACAGAAGCGAGGATGAATTTCCCCAGCAAGATTGGGGATAATTGGAATTGGAGATACAAAAGAGAGGCATTATCCGATGGTTTGAAAAACCGACTAAGACGGCTAAACGAGCTTTACGGTAGATAAACCATATCTCCCATTATAAGTTAGCTTCTTCGTAAAACCTGCCTATCAATTATCGAAAACAATACAAAAAGTAATAGAATGTAAATACAGGATAGGGATAAGGCCTGACCGAACTGATAATTGTTTATGAACTTGTAAATAGTCATTGGTATGGTCTCTATGCCACCCCTACCGATAACCATAACAGCAGTAATTTCACTTAATGATATTGCTATAGCATAAGATAAAGCATTGGCAATACCCCGCGAATACATCGGTAGCTCAACGGTTAAGAAGGCATACATCCTGCTTGCTCCTAGGGAACGAGCGATGAAAATGAGAGAGTCTGGTGTCTTGTCTACACTATATTTAAGTAAACGCAGACTTATTGGAAAAGCTAACACAGAGTGTATGATAATGATAATCATCCTTTGGGAAAGACTATCACCAAAAATGTATAAGACCCCGTAGGAAAGACTTACTATGCTTATACCTATTGGAAGCAACATGTAAATCTCCAGTAGGTTTGACTTCTTACCCTTTATAGCTGTGGTGAATATAAGACATAGAATGACTGTGATGAATCCCGCTGGTATAGATATACTAAGACTCTCCGCTAACACATCCATCATATTTATCTTCATAATCAATCCACCAGAAGGATTAAACAGGTTTATATAGTTCATCAAAGTTAGGCTTCCATTCTTTTCAAATGACATAAGGAAGAGACTTACAATTGGTAATAGCAGAAAGATAAGCAATAACAGAACCACACCATTGATTAAGATTTTCTTAGGTAGGGAATAGTACTTTAGAGGAACGGTTTCAGATTGTATTGTCTTGACTTGCTTACGCTTGCGAAGGTTGCTGATGTAAACCAGAAGGCTGATTAGAATAATGGATATGATAAATTGAACCATAGCATAGATAGAAGGTGTTATCCCGCTGAAATCGTTTGTGAATGTCTTATATAGCTGTACCTCTAAAGTGGAATAGCTTATCCCACCGAAAACCAAAACCACAGCAAAACTCAAGAATGAGTATATGAACACAATGAAGAATGAAGACATTATATAGGGCATCATTTCCGGAATGACGATATTCTTAATATAAGATAGCTTCCCCTCACCGAGTGATTTTGATATTTGTCTATACCTAACATCAATCTTCTTCCAGCCGTCTTCCAGGAAGCGATGGGCTATTGATACATTGTAGAATATGTGTGATAGTAATATCCCGGGTAAACCATATAATATGCTAATCTCTGTCCCTAATAGACGATTGATTAAACCATTTTTACCGTAGAGGGATAGCATTGCTACTATAACGACTATGCTAGGCAGAACGAATGGTATGATGCTGATATACCGTAGTAAACGAGCTAGACGAAAGTTATATCTTGAAGTAATGTAAGAGACAGGGAAAGCCATGAGAATGCTGATTAGAGAAGATAGGCTTGCCTGGATGAGGCTAACCTGGAGTGACCTTCTGAACCTTAAGCCGGTTAACACCTCTTTAAGCTTAATCCAGAATTGTCCAGACTCCGCTTCAGCTATAGGACGAACGATGAATGCTATCACCGGCATATAGAACATGGTTAGAAAAACAAGCCCAATTGATATAATGAAGACCAATTTCAGATTGACTTTTACCTTTCTCATGGTTCCCCTTTCATTTGTCTATGATTAGTTTATAACCTTTATATATACAAGCTAATCAAGTATCACATTTTCCCAATCAGATAACCATCTTTGCAGATTATCCTTTACATAATCGGTTTCCAGGATTATGCTTTCTGATGGGGTCTCAATGTGTTCTAAAAACACATCAGGTAAAGTAGCATCAGGATTAACCGGTAACATGAACTGGTTTTCCGGGATGAGATTCTGAAATTCCACCGAAATGATATAATCGACAGCTCTCTTGGCCATCTCAACTTTCTTAGAACCTTTAACTATTCCCAGTGTTTCTACCTGCATATAAGCTTTATCATCGATTATGAGGGCTTTGTACTGGTCGGTTTCATCATATATGACATGAGCGGGAGGAGAAGTGGAGTAACTCACTACTAGGTCGCTTTCACCTTGTATATAAAGTCCATAATAAGCTTCATTCCATCCTGATGTTATATTGGTTATGGATGGCTGGAACTCATCCCAGAAGTCCAGGTAACCCTCCTCACCAAATCGAGCTATGGTCTCCAGGAAGAAAATCCTTCCTGTGGATGAAGTCTGTGGACTCATTACAGCTATTCGATTATGATATCTCTCGGTTAATAAGTCATCGAAGCTCTGAGGGACATCTTCAACTCTCTTACTATCGTAATTGAATGTAACATAGCCATAATCGAATGGGATGAGTCTATTGGTCTCATCGAACATAAGAGAATCGAATTTGAGTTTTAGATTCTCTGGGTTGTACTGGATTAACACATCTTCATCCAATATCTCAAGACCGAAGGAATTATCAATACCAATGACCAAATCAGCTTTCGGATTATCCTTCTCCCTAACCAGATTTGCTACCATAGGACCTGTGTCCTGGAACTGTTGGAAATCTACTTTGATGTTATGATTGTTTTTCATATAAGAACTGATGTTGTCTTTAAGTGTATCGGTGAAACTGCTATATATGTATATGACCAGTGGTCCTTTCGAGATATGTTCGGCATGCTGTTTTTGTTCTGTATTTTGTGATGAATCTTTATCCTCAGAGTTGCTACCATCACCACAAGACATCATGGGTAGAAGAAATGCAATGATTACTAAAAAGCAAATCATAATTTTAATATGTTTATTCATTATTTAATCTCCTTTAAAACTAACATAATTATCATTGTTAGAAGGAGCTCAAACGGATAAGTATATATTGATTTGTGAAATACAATCAAGGAAGGTAATTTAATGAATTATTCACCTTGATGTTTTCCCTACGCCGGTATTACCCGGATCAGGTTCAGAGTGTAATCTCAGCCCTTATCCAAGAGCACCCCTAAACATACATAAATAATATAATAAAACTTAACCAAAAATTAAATAATAACTAAATTAACTTGTTCTAATAATACTTCCGATTGCATTAGAATGCTTCCATCCTTTGTAGTATCCCATCTATCTCGAAGAACTTAAATCTAAACCCACTTTGAATTATGGCTAATATCTTCTCCAGGTCGAATGTATGAGCCATGATATCGGTGAAAGCACCATTAACACCCGCAAAAGTATGCATAGTTAGCTGTTTCTTCAGGTTAATATAACCGCCTGAGAAACCGCCTTTATCCCATGAACCTTCAACAGGAGCAACATCAACCAGCATGATGTTCGCTGGTGGTAGGTTTTCCCTTTCGTTTATATAATCAAGGGCGTACTTGATGGTTTGGGTGCCATGTTCGATGTCTCCCAATAGCCTTTCATTCCCATCATACCAATTAACTAAAGCATGGGTAAAGGTTTTTGGATTGGATGTGATTTTATTTAGTTCAATCATTGGTATGGATCGGATTTTATCAGGGGCTTTGGTTAGGTTTCGCTGACAGTATTGGATAACCGCATCTTCACCAAAATTGTCCAGTAATACCGATACACTTTTATCAATATTGAATGGTTCACATGAAAACAGGTCCGCATAGATATAATCCTTGGTGAAGTGTATGATGATATGACTGGTTGCTACAATCTGGTATATAGATAGAGTATTGGAACCGTCCTCGCTACGGATTATCCTTGCCTCGCCCAATCTTTTCATCTCCAGAGCCTTAGCTAAGGTGTTAACAGTATCAATAGCAAGGTCAGAATTTATATTGAGAGATTTGGTCAGTTTAATATCGATAAGGCAATGAGGTCCTTGTATGGTTTGAGCATTGTTATAACTTAACATTTTGTCAATCTCCGCTTGAATTATGTTTAATTATATAAATCAGGGTCAATCTTTTTTATATGTGTATTAAAGTATATATTTTTATCATAAAATACATAACCGATTTCCTTACCGGAAGTCCGTTTCCACTTTTCAAGACTGTTAATAGCAGAATTAAGCTCATCGAGTTCTTTTATCAAGAAAGAACCTGCTGAGATATATGCTGTATATGGGTTATCATATGCTTTAACTTTATAGAAGGTTATATTAACAATATTGGCTCTTAATTCATCGCTTAAAAGCATATTCATATAATTATTAACCCCATTTTGTATTCTTTTATTGTATCTTTTCCATAATTCACTTCTCTGCTCCTGATTCATATCCAGGAAAATATCATCAATAAACTGGTCTATGGTTTGGTTATCATTTTTAAGTTCCTCTTGAATTTTCGTTTTTACTGTTTCATCGTTGAGGAGATATTTCCATGCTTCTTTGTCATTCATATCCTGTCCATTGAAGTATTGTTTCATTACTATTGTATTGGTATTGAATAGGTTATTTTCGTCTTTCGATACATAATTAGATACAAGTTTATCGTTGATTTTTAGAGTATAATCTGAAGGGATTTCATCAGG
>CAYUUC010000053.1:0-17095 GCA_964447635.1 uncultured Spirochaetia bacterium | reverse complement strand
CGGATATTGTTTCATCTTCACTATCATATTGTTCTGGATTAATGATTTCAAAATCGGATAATCTTTCTTCTTGTACATCATTGGTCATCGCATTGTCTTCACTTCTATTGGAGGAGGAACTAATTTCGCTTATAAACATATTGATTAGATATATAGAAATGATAGTAGCAACTATACCAATGATTATACTTAATGCTGCTTTTTTAAAGATAGTTCCTGGATTATCGTTATTATGATTATTTTTATATTTATATCCTTTATGCTTAAAGTCCACTTTATGGATATTATTATTTTTGGTCTTTTTTGTACTTTTATTACCAGTAACATCTCCTCTAAAGAGTTTCCCATTGATGAATCCTTCTGTTACTTTAGGTTTATTATTAATATTGGTTTTTTCATTCTTATTATTACTGTTAGTTTTTATCATTTTAGTCCTCAAATAAGTAATTATTATAATTATCGACTAATGATAAAACCATATTAGGAAAAACTATTATGTATATATAAAATGAATTTATTAGATTAAATTAATTATTATCATTTTCAGAAGTGTTATTATCATCTTTTTTAGATAGGTTCTTAGCAATAGATAGAATAATACCTAATGCAATACCTAAAGCTGCTGCCATTAATACTTGGAACTCTTGTGGCAATGAAAATGTTATGGTATGCATTGGTAGCCAGAACCAGAACAGAGATGGAAAGACAAAACCAAATATACTTTTCCAATTAATACTTTTCCAAGTTTCAACAACATTCCATTTCTTCCATAGTCTACCTTCATCTATTAATGTATCAGTTAACCTATGGAAAATCATCATCTCAAATCCGAAGAATATATTAGTGAATAATGAAATCCAAAATGCAGTGGATATTTTATTTAATAAACCATCAAATAATGATTTTGAAAATACCGGTAACATACTAACTTTTGCTGGATCAGAGGGATTTATTAAACCATTTACACCAGAGCCGAATAGTGGAAATATAAAGGCGATCATTATACCAATAATACCCCAAATAAACGCCCGATTTAATAATCCAATTCCTTTAAATTGCCATTTCCCACTGCTTATTCTCCTGGTTAATAATTCTCCGGAGGTTGCCAATATAAAGAACTTGACAAAACCCATAATATGAGGTAATGTGTTCGTTGCTTTTACAAATAGACTACGGGTTTCATCAAACACTAAGAACAAAGCTATTCCTGCTAAAAATAATATATAAACAAAATCTCCGACTCTCATACTTATATCCCACTTGAACTAAATTGATTTTTTAACATGATATTATTATATATAAATATAGGTTAATAAAAACTATTATCGATTATAAAAATCAACCAAAATTATATAGATATTATCTACAAAAATGTAAGATTTTTAGCATTTCTAAAAAATGAAAATTACTTTTTAATATAGATTAGAGAAGGAGATAATAATGTTTGAAATAGTAAAATATGGTGATGATAGATTAAAACAAAAATGCGAAACAATAACAGAATTCAATGACGAACTAAAAGATATAGCTGATAAAATGTATGAATCCATGCTGGAAAACCATGGTATTGGTCTAGCTGGTCCACAGGTAGGCATTCTAAAAAGAATAGTTGTAATAAACAACAAAAAAGATAAAGAAGAGGATGAACAATCAGAAGAAGAAACACGACTTAATCTAATAAATCCAAAAATAATTGCCCACTCAGTTAAAGAAGTAAAAATGGAAGAGGGATGTCTATCAATACCCGGTGTTTATGCAGATGTTATAAGACCAGCTACTATAAGAGTAAAAGCTCAAGACTTACAGGGTAATGAGATGAACTTCCCCGCTAAAGGTTTACTAGCAAGGGTTATACAACATGAAGTTGACCATTTAAATGGGATACTATTTGTCGAAAAGGTATCCAATGTACAGTTTAAAGAAATTGAACCAGATTTGGAATTAATAAAACAAGGTAAAGAAGTAAGACCAAAAGATAAAGGCATTGATACGGAGAAAGTCGAAATTTAATGAAAAACTACAAAACCATTTTCATGGGAAATCCTGAAATATCTATCCCATCTCTTATTAAATTAATCGAAATGACTGATTGTATGTCAGTATATACTGGTCAAGACAAATTTAAAGGTCGAGGTAAAAAGATATTACCCACTCCAGTGAAAAAAACAGCAGTAGAATATTCCATACCTGTACATCAACCAATAACTTTTAAAGAACCTGTTGTTATTAATAAGTTGGAAGAATATGAGCCGGATTTTCTCATTGTGATGGCATATGGTTTCATTTTACCCAAAAAAGTCTTAGATATACCTAAGATTGCACCGATTAACCTACATGGTTCTATATTACCCAAATATAGAGGAGCTTCGCCAATTCATCAGGCTTTGCTCAATAGAGATAAGAAAACGGGTGTTACAGCTCAATATATGGTTAAGAGAATGGACGCTGGGGATATATTACACATAGAAGAATTAGATATATTCCCAGATGATAATTACTTAACTCTTTCCCAAAAACTCGCTGATTTGTCTTCTGTATGCCTAGAAAAAGTCTTGATTAAATATCACAATGATGAAATCAAACAATTACCACAGGATGAGAATAAATCGACATATTGTTCAAAGATTAATGCTGAAGACGGACATATAGATTGGAGTAAATCATGTGAAAAAATCATTGGAGAAATTAAAGCGTATTATTTATGGCCTCATTCATATACCTTCTATAACGGAGATAAATTAATCATAAAAGACGCTAAGTATAAATTCAATCAAAATGTTGGCTTAGAGGGTGAAATAATTAAAGCGGATAAAACAGGCTTAGATATTCAAACAGGTGATGGTATTTTATCAATCATAGAAATTCAGCAAGAGAAAAGAAAGCCCCTTTATTATAAAGATTTTCTAAATGGTTATAAGTTGGAAATTGGAAAAAAATTCTCTTAACTAGATATATTACATTAAAAATTATGTTATATTTATAGGAGAGGATTGTAGTGATAAAAAATAAAAATGAGTTTAGAGATTATATAATTGATAATAAACAAACCTTAACCAACCAAATTTATGAATATTTCTTAAGCAATTATCCAGAATTTAAAGAAAAGTATTCAAAATATCAACTAAGAAAGACCTGGGAAGACTTTTCTTATAGTCTAATCTATCTTACAGAATCTATTGCTTTAAGTAAGGAATCCATTTTCCTAGATTATATCGTATGGTTGAAAGGTATTCTCATAAATCATAATGTTGATTTTAGAGATTTGCAACTAAGTTTATATTCTATTAAGGATATTCTTATAAAAAAAATTGACAATAATGATATTAAAAATTCAATAAATAATTATTTAAATAATGCCATTGATACTATCCAAAAGAATGAAGCAGAAAACAAAATCAATAATAAAGATTATAATAATCCCTATAGAGAAATAAAAAATAAATATATAGCATTCTTACTTAATGGCGAGAGAAACAAGGCAATGGATTTGATCCATTCTACAGTAAAAAATAATGTTAGCATAAAAGACATTTACATACACATATTTCAGGAATCGCTTTATGAAATTGGGAATCTGTGGGAAGAAAATATAATAAGTGTAGCTCAAGAGCACTATTGTACAGCTTCTACCCAATTGATAATGTCACAATTGTACTCTCATATATTCAATACAAAAAAAAATGGTCTGAAATTAGTTTCTGCTAGTGTAAGCGGTGAGTTACACGAAATCGGTATCAGAATGATATCTGATTTTTTGGAAATAGATGGTTGGGACACATATTATTTGGGTTCAAATATGCCTGTTGAAGGAATTATACACTCTATCAGCAAATATAATGCCGATTTAGTAGCAATATCCTGCACCATGATGTTTCATATAGATAAAGTCAAACAAGTTATTGAATATATTAAAAAGTCAGATGTTTTTCATAAAACCAAGGTTATGGTTGGTGGATATCCATTTAATAAACAACCTGATTTATGGAAAGATGTTGGTGCTGATGCCTATGCTAAGAACGCAAAGGATGCCGTAAAGACTGCATTTAAGACAGTAAAAAAACCAAATTAACGGATAATTTATGGATTATAAAGAACAGATTAAAGGTATAGCCTTAGAGTGTGATTTGGATGGAACGATTCTTAATATTAAAGTAGACAATTTTAATATTAAGAATAGGATAAAAGCAGGTCAGCCTTTTACATTCCTAATCTATAATGACTTCAAAAAAGCATTAAATTTTATCTATACTATCAAGACCAAAGGTGTAGCTATGGATTGGGAATTTGGAATTGAGTTAAATAACAATGTCGAAATTTTACACTTTATTGGGGGCAAATTTGATAATAAATTATTGATAGTCGGTTCTACAATCTTCTCCGAATTGTTAAACTATTTTTATGAAATTATGAAAATAAATAGTGAGCATATTACTCAATTTAGATTGAATATGAAAAAAAATAATTATGATATACCAACTGAAACAGAAGAAGAAAAAATATATAACGATATAAGCAAATTAAATAATGAATTGACTAATATGCAAAGACAATTATCAAAAAGTAATATAGAAAATGAACTACAAAGTAAAAAGCTAAAAATCACACTAAAAAGCATCGGGGATGGAGTAATCACTACCAATGAAGATGGATTCATTAATTTTATGAATCCCAGAGCTGTAGAGATAATCGAATGGGAAATGTCGGGAAATGAAACATTCCATATAAATAAGATTTTCAATATATATAATGAAAATACTTGTGAAAAAATTGAAAATATTTTCGAAAATACATTATCTCATAATGAAATTAATAATAAAGATAATGTCTATCTTCTCTCTAAAAACAATATTAAAAAGAATATACAATATAAATCATCAATTATAAAATCTTCAATGGGAGATATCTGGGGAATTGTTCTTATCTTTAGAGATATTACTGAGTTAAAGGAAAATGAGAAAAAGCTAAAACAAACCATGACAGAATTAGAAAGGTCAAACCAGGAATTAGAACAGTTTGCTTATTCGGTTTCTCATGATTTGAAAAGCCCATTGTCAGTTGTGATAAGTTATCTACGATTAATACAGATAAATTATGGGGATAAACTTGATGAAAATTATTTAAACCTGTCAAAACAAGTTAACATTCGTATAAACCATATGTTAGAATTGATTGATAACCTGCTTTCCTATTCAAGAATATCAACAAAAACCAAAAAAAATTATGATGAAGTAGATATAAACCAGGTTTTGGAAGAATCATTGGAAAACTTGGAAAATCTTATAAAAAAAACCAAAACCGATATCATATATGATAAATTTTCTACTGTTTATGGTGATAAAACCCAGTTAATCAGTGTATTTCAGAACCTAATCTCTAATGGAATTAAATACAGTAAAGCTGATAAAAATCCCAGAATAGAAATAAGAGAGGAGAATTTAGAAGACAAATGGATGTTTTCAGTATCTGATAATGGTATTGGTATAGAAGATAAAGATAAGGATCAAATATACCTAATTTTTAAAAGACTATACCAGAACGAATACAAAGGTCATGGTATAGGACTCGCTTTATGTAAAAAAATCATAGAAAGGCATAATGGGGAAATCTGGGTCGAATCCACTCCAAATCATGGGTCTACATTTTACTTTACCATTTCTAAAAATCTCAAAGTAAACTAGTAATTATTCAGAATATTTTTTAAGTAAATCCATATTTAATATGGTGTGGTCTTCCAACAGAATTTCAACTATCATATTATTACCATCGGTATCCTTAATATCAACCAGATTGCCTTCTCCAAGTGTTTTTATCTTATTATCATCGGTTAATCTTATAACCACAGATTTTGGAAAATACTTCACAAGGTCTCTTTTATATGATTTATCGAAAGATGCTTTTAACCTATTATTTGATAATCGAAGCATTACCCCTTTCATTACTAAATACGGATAAAATTTCATTCCTAAGGTTATTTCAGTATTCTCAGACATATCATTGCCTTTCTAAAAATATAGTTTTCTTTATATTATATTAGTATATATCATAAGTAAATATAAAAAATAAAAGAGAAAAACAATATGTCAGATATAATAAAAGAAAACATTATTTCACTAAAAAAATCAATAGAAGAAGTAAAAAGTAAATTTAATATAAACAGGAAAATAACTCTGGTTGCTATATCAAAAACATTCCCACCTGATGATATCAAAAAAGTCTTTGATACAGGACAAATAGTCTTTGGAGAAAGTAAAGTACAGGAAGCTGAAAACAAAATTCCTTTAGTCAACGAATATGCCGAAAAAATGGGTAAAAATATTAATTGGCACTTGGTGGGTCATTTGCAATCGAACAAGGCTAAGAATGCTGTAAACCTATTTAGTACAATCCATTCACTTGATAAAAAATCAACCATTAAAGAAGTATCTAAAAGAGCACAAGATATCAATAAAACCATCGATATTTTCATCCAGGTTAACACCTCTGGTGAAGAATCCAAATACGGCTGTAACCCGGATTATGCTTTAGATTTAAGCCATTATACTTTGGGGAAAGATAATGTTAACCTAGTAGGTTTTATGACCATTGCTCCATTCGTAAGTGAAGAAACACCTATAGCTAAAGCATTCGCTTCTCTAAGAGAACTAAAAGAAAAAGTATCACATCAATTAAAAATTGATATTCCTTATCTGTCCATGGGAATGACAAATGATTGGGAAATCGCTATCAGAGAAGGGGCAACACATTTAAGAATCGGGAGTCGAATTTTTGGTAAAAGGGACTATTCAAAATAAATTAAGATTCTATTGCTTTTACAAATTCATCCTGTAATATAACTAAATAATTATCTAAATCCTGTATTACTTGTTCAACAGGCAAATTACCTACTGCTTTATTAACACTAAAGTAGAATTTGATTTTCGGTTCGGTTCCGGATGGTCTAGCTGTAATCTTTGTCCCATCATCGAAGTAATAGATAATGACATTGCTTTGTGGAAGGTCTATATTATCATCAATCACTGTACCATTTGGTTTGAATGACTTGCTTTGTTTGATATCTATTATCTTTACTACATTTATATCTTTTATCTTTTGTATTGGTTTTTCTCTTAGATTAGCCATGATAGACTTTATTTTATCTTTACCTTCTTTACCTTTATAGTAAATAGACTTTTGAGATTCACGATATACCTTATATTCTTTATATATCTCATTCATAAAATCAATGAGGGTTTTACCCAATTCCTTAAACATCAGCGCTGCTTCACAAACCAAAAGAGAAGCAGTAACAGAATCCTTATCCCTAACATAATCATGAGCAAGATAGCCGTAACTCTCTTCAAAACCAAATACATAATCCTCATCCGAATGCTTCCTAATAGCGTTTGCAATCCATTTTATACCTGTGAGAACATCATAACACTTAACATCATATGCATCGCATATCTCATTAGTAAGTTCAGTAGTTACCACTGTTTTCACTACATAGGGTCTGGGTGGCATTATTCCTTTTTCCTTAAGATTTCTAAGAATATGTTCTGTTAAGATACATCCAGTCATATTACCAGAGAACAGTTTGTATGACCCCATCTTATCATCAACAACAACACCAATCCTATCTGCATCAGGGTCTGAAGCAATAAAGATATCAGCATTGATTTCTTTCATCAAATCTATCCCCATTTTCAATGCTTCTTCCTCTTCCGGATTTGGTTTCTTAACTGTGGGGAAATCTGGGTCGACTTTGGATTGTTCAGGGACTATATTTATATCCGTGAAACCCGCCATCTCTAATGCTTTGGTGATAACCATTTCACCTGTTCCATGAAGGGGAGTATATACAATTTTTAAATCATTACCTCTTTCCTTTACATAAGCTGGGTTCAATAGGGCATTTTGTGCTTCTTTGATAAAGACATTATCTACTTCTTCACCAATTATTTCCAGTAGACCGGTCCTTTTCGCTTCTCCTTCTGAGATTAGTTTTACATCTTCATATGATTTTATCCTATTAACCTCATCGATGATTTCCTTATCAGTAGGAGGAACAACCTGAGACCCGTCTTCCCATTGAACTTTATATCCATTATCAGAAGCTGGATTATGGCTAGCAGTTAGTACGATACCTGCTTTAGCCTTAAGATATCTAATGGTAAAAGATAACTCTGGTGTGGTTCTTAATGATTCGAATAGATACACCTTAATCCCATTTGCACAAAGTATTCTAGCGGAATGTAAAGCAAAAAGGTCGGAATGATGTCTATTATCATATGCTATACATACACCTTTGTTCTTGGATTGAGGGTCGGTTTTTAGAAGGTAATTAGCCAGACCTTGGGTCGTTTTTCCTACTGTGTAAATATTCATTCGATTCTCACCAGCTCCTCTGACTCCTCTCATGCCGCCGGTACCGAATTCCAGGCTAGTATAAAATCTATCGATAAGTTCTTTATCATTACCATTTTCAATCAATGACCGAATTTCTTTTCTTGTTATCTCATCATATGGTTCTTTAGTCCACAGTTTAGCTTTTTCCATTATCTCTCTATCAATCATATATACACCTCTATTGGTTTTAATAATTTATAGTTGGTTAATAAACCTAATATCATTCTCATAAAACATTCTAATATCAGTAATACCATATTTAGTCATAGCAAATCTCTCTATCCCCATGCCGAAAGCCCATCCAGAATAGACTTCCGGGTCTATGCCGACATTAATAAGCACCTGGGGGTCAACCATGCCCAATCCACCTAGTTCAATCCATCCTGTCTTACCATTAGCTTTGGTAAACATAGCATCGAGTTCAGCTGATGGTTCAGTAAAAGGGAAGTAACTCGGTCTTAATCTAATCTCTGTTCCCTTTCCTATAAGCTCTTGAGCGAACATCTTCACTGTAGCTTTAAGATTAGCGAGACTTACATCCTTATCCACCAGCAAACCTTCGATTTGATGGAATGTGTGCATATGTGTAGCATCGACAGTATCCCTCCGATAACATCTACCTGGATGAACCACAGCGATTGGTGGTTTATACTTTTCCATAATCCTTATCTGGAAAGTGGAAGTCTGTGTTCTAAGTAGATGGTCTTCATCAATATAGAAAGAATCCTGGTCATCTCTAGCCGGGTGGGTTGATGGTATGTTTAGAGCATCGAAGTTATAGTATTCTTTCTCCAATTCCGGAGAGTCAATATAGGTGAAGCCCATTTTATTGAAGATATTTAGCATTTCATTAATCATAGATGAAATGGGGTGAAATTTACCAAATTGGGGTTTTCTACCTTCTTGGGTTATATCGACATAATCATTTTCTAATGATTCTTCTAACTTTTTCTTCTTAAGCTCTT
The DNA here is from genome assembly GCA_964447635.1 of uncultured Spirochaetia bacterium. GTDB lineage: Bacteria > Spirochaetota > UBA6919 > CAYUUC01 > CAYUUC01 > CAYUUC01. Next base: position 7,745 of record CAYUUC010000053.1, on the reverse strand, counting down.
CTTTTTTTGTATTAATCATACCAAGTAGGTTTTTCTTAAGGATATTAACTTTCTTACCTACCACAGGTTTTTCAGAGGGAGGTAAATCGGAAAGACTTTTTAGTATATTGGTTACTTCTCCTTTTTTACCCAGGTACTTAACTCTTAATTCTTCTACTTCATTTTCAGAAGAGCTTTTCTTGATTTTATTATATGCTTCTTTTTCTAGTAAATCAATTTTCTCAATCATTCATCCGTCCTCTAAATCTAGTTTTGAAAAATATCATTATATTTTAGACTTATAGAAAGAGTTTTTTTATATTATATTATGTATGCAAATTTTTTTCTATCAGATAAATATATCATTATAACAATTTGACTAAATTTGATAAAATATTATATAATTTTTTATGATTATCTAAACTCTTTTATAATATATAAAACCTTAACATACAAATTAAGTAATCAAATATGAATAATAAGAAAAATGATCAATTTTTTTCTCTTTACGATTCAATAAAAGAAACTTTTGGTAAAGATAAACTCGATAAAAAGACAGAAGAATTAAAAGCTGTTAAATTATACAATCGAATTAGAATAGAAAAAATAAAAAAACATTCTAAAGCAATTGATATAATCCATAACAAACTTATTGTGCTAGTGGATGATAATTCAGCACTTCAATTTATACAGCTTTATACTAATAAGCTTATTAGGGCTATTAATAAAAAATTAGGAGAAAATATAGTTAAAAAGATATCGTACCGTGTTTGCACTAATAAAGAGGATAACTTTTCCGATAATATTAAACCCCATAAAAATAGAGTTATTGATAATGATATAGAAAAAATTGAATTAAATAGGGAAGACATCCTAAAGATAGAAGATATAGTGAATAATATACAAGAAAAGGATGTATACATTGTTAGAGAAATTAAAGAAAAATTAAAAAAACTATTTATTAGTAATATGAAATATAATAAGTTTAAAAAAGACTAAAAATAAAGTGAGGTTAACTCTTGGCTGATAAACCTATTTTAAATGATAGTAAATATAATGCTGATTCAATTAAAGTTTTAAAAGATAGAGACGCTGTCAGAAAAAGACCCGGTATGTATATCGGTGGAACTGGCGAAGAAAACTTACATCATCTGGTGTATGAAATTGTAGATAATTCTATAGATGAAGCTATGGCGGGTCATTGTGATAAAATCTATGTAACAATAAAATCCGGCAATATTATCGAAATAGAAGATAATGGACGAGGAATACCCGTAGACTTACACTCATCCGGTCTACCAGCTATGGAACTTGTTATGACTACACTTCATGCTGGCGGTAAGATGGATAATAAGGCTTATCAGGTTTCAGGTGGGCTTCACGGAGTTGGGGCTTCGGTTGTAAACTTCCTATCAGAATTCTGCGAGGTATATGTTTACAATAAAGATGATAGCAAAACATATTATCAAAAATACATTAAAGGTATAAAAGAAGATGAAGTAAAAGTTATTGGTGATACAGATAAACATGGAACTAAAACCTTATTTAAGCCAGATACTGAGATATTTCCCTCAATAGAGTTTAGCTTCGATATATTAGCAACCAGACTTAGGGAGATGGCTTATCTAAATAGCGGTATAACTATAATTTTAGAAGATTTGAGAGAAGACTCTAAACATCAGCATAAAAAGAAGGAATTCTTCTTTAAAGGCGGAATTGTAACATTCATTAGAGAATACAATAAAAATAAAAATACACTACATAAAGAACCATTCCACTTCATAATAGAAGAAGATGGACTGGAAGCAGAAGTAGCCATACAATACAATGATGAATATAGCGAAAAATTCTTCTCGTATGTAAATAGTATAAGAACCATAGAAGGAGGACATCATGTTGCAGGTTTTAGGGCTTCATTAACACGAACCATGAATGACTTCCTTAATAAACTGGAATTCAATAAAAAGTTCAAAGATACTCTATCGGGAGATGATGTTAGAGAAGGCATGGTTGCTGTATTAAGCATTAAAATGCCCAATCCTATGTTTGAAGGTCAGACTAAGAGTAAACTTGGTAATAGCGAGGTAAGGGGCATTATCGATAGAATCGTAACCGAAGGACTAAATCGAATATTCGACCAAGACCCTATCTCAATACAAACCATACTAAATAAAGCTATCAGTGCCTATCAAGCTAGAGAAGCAGCCAGAAAAGCTAGAGAATCCGCTAGAAAAAGAAAATCCGCTTTGGAATCAAGTACACTACCCGGTAAGCTTGCGGATTGCTCTGAGAAAGACCCTAAGAAATGTGAACTATTCATAGTTGAGGGAGACTCAGCCGGTGGTACAGCTAAACAAGGAAGAGACCGAACTTTCCAAGCTATACTACCTCTATGGGGAAAGATGCTTAATGTGGAGAAGGCAAGAGAAGAAAAGATAATTAACAATGAGAAACTCACACCGGTTATTATCACACTGGGAACAGGATTTGGTAAAGAAGAATTCGATATTAATAAACTAAGGTATCATAAGATAATAATCATGGCTGATGCTGATGTTGATGGATCGCATATAAGGACATTGCTTTTAACATTTTTCTATCGATATCTTCCAGATTTAATCGAAAAAGGTCACATATACTTTGCTATGCCACCTTTATATAAGATAAGTATTGGTAAGAAGATAGAATATGCTTATGATGATGAAGAAAGAGACCAATTATTGAATACTTTATTTAAAGGGAAGAAGCCGTCAATCCAGCGTTATAAAGGTTTAGGCGAGATGAACTCAACTCAGTTATGGGATACAACGATGAATCCGGATAGTAGAAAGATAACCCAGATTGAACTTCAGGATGCAGTTGAAGCTGATGAAATCTTTACAACTCTTATGGGAGAGAAAGTAGCACCAAGAAAAGCCTTCATAAAAGAAAAAGGGATTAAAGTATTGGAAAATCTGGATGTTTAATCTAAAATCGGAATATAAAAAAATCTACTGTGAAAGAATTGGTTCGATTAATAATTACGGACACTAAGTTCAGGACTATTGGTGTAGTAAGTCTATGTGTCTTGTATTCACCATCCAGGATGGTATGATCATCTCGAATTCGTTCAATGACCTTTACAGTGAAATTAAATCAATAAATGATAAATATATCATCAGAAATTTCACAGTAAGAAAAAAAATAGATTATAAAGCTATTATCACAACTTATTAGTGTGAATTTATTATAAAGAGATTTATTTTTATTATTATATAGAATCTAATAATTCTTGTAAATATTAATCCAATTATAATTTATTTTTATTATTCAATTAGTAATTAATTATAATTTAATTTTCATATATTCAATAAATAAGGAGAGCACTACAATATGTCATCAGAAGAGGATAAAAATAAAACATTAAAGGAAGAACTACAAGAACAAATAACAGACAATTGTATAGAGGAATTAATGATTACAAAACAACATTTAGATGAAATCAAGGATGAAAATAAAGAATTAAAAAAAGAAATTGATAAATATAAAGACCTTCTACAAAGAAAACAAGCCGAATTTGTTAACTATAAAAAGAGAGTAGCAAACGAAAAAGAACAAATATCAAAATATGCTATAGAAAAAATAATAGAAGACCTATTACCACTTGCTGATAGTATGGAAAAAGCCATAGAAATGGCTAATAAAAGCCATGATGTTAAAGGTATAAAAGAAGGACTTATGATGGTCGAAAAAATGTTTAAGGGTATTCTTAGCAAAAATGATGTTCACCCTATTCCTGGAGTAGGAGAAGAGTTCGACCCTAATTATCATGAAGCAATGCAGGTTGAAGAATCAGATGATTATGATAAAGACACTGTAGTTAAAGAATGGCAAAAAGGTTATATGATTGGAAAAAAAGTCCTTAGACATAGTAAAGTATCAGTAGTGAAAGCATCTAATAACAATCCAGTTATGAATAATGAAGAAAAAGCCAATAATAAAGAAAAATCATTTGATGAAGAAATTGAAGGCATTCAGACGGATTTTAATGAAGAAGGTAATAATTAAATAGATAAGATATAATTCACAATTATATCTATATAAAAGAAAGGGCTTTATGTCTAATTACAAAATCGATTATTATAAAATATTAGGTGTATCAAAGAAATCCACCACAGAAGAAATAAAAAAAGCCTATAGAAAATTAGCCATAAAATTTCATCCAGACAAAAATCCTGGAAATATAGAAGCTGAAAATAAATTCAAAGAGATTAAAGAAGCATATGAAATTTTAAGTGACCCGCAACAGAGGAAAATATACGATAGATATAAGGACAGCCCTTTCGGTTTCGATTTTACAACCGCTAGAAACAAAACCAATTCTTCTTCTGACTTCTTTAACGAATTCGATGATTTATTTAATGATTACTTTGGAGGGAAAACCAGAAATACATCTCATAGTTCTAGAAATAACAAAGCTCCGAAAAGAGGTAGAGATATAAGATATGAACTTACTCTTACCTTGGAAGAAGCATATACAGGAAAAAGAATCGAGATGGAAATCCCTCGAGAAGAAATTTGTAATTTATGTAATGGAACAGGAGCGAATCAAGGAACATCAAAGAAAATCTGCAAAACCTGTAACGGGAAAGGACAGGTAACCCGGTCTCAAGGCTTTTTTAACTTAAAATACACTTGTCCTGATTGTAATGGAACAGGAGTTGAGATTGAATCACCATGCAAAAAATGTAATGGAAAAGGCGTCTTAGAAAACAATAAAAAAGTAACTTTGAATATACCAGCTGGCGTGGAAACAGGAACAAAGTTAAAGTATTCTGGACAAGGTAGCCTTGGTATCAATGGAGGACCTTCTGGAGACCTCTTTGTTATTATTAATGTGAAATCTCATAAAACATTCAAGAGGGAAGGCAATGATATTATAATAAATATAGATATTGATTATACAGATGCTGTTTTTGGCTGTGAAAAAACAGTAAAGGCTATAAATGGTAAACAGATGAAATTAAAAATCCCAGCAGGAACCCAAAATGGGACTAAATTCGTGTTAAAAGGTTATGGAATAAAAGATTTGAATAGTGAAGATATCGGAGATATGATAGTAATTAATAATATTATTATTCCAACAAATCTTACACAAAAACAAAAAGAACTACTAATGGAATTTAAAAAAGAAATGAAAAAATCGAGAATCTCCGATGAAATATATAATAAAACCAAATAAAAAGAGTTATGTCACTATGAAAATAATAAATATTGCAAATCTAAAAGAAGGAATGGTAATAGCAGAAGACATATATACTTTGGATAATAAACTTTTGGTAGAAGAAGGAAAGATAACCAACTCCAGATTGAAACTTCAGTTAATGAATGAAGGGATTAATAAAATTAAAGTATATACTACAGAAGATAATAAAGAAATTAATAAAATTAAACTTTTAAAAAAGTATAACATTGATAATATTAACGAATTAACAAAAATCATAACCGACAATCTTAAAAGAAGATTCTCTAGAGTAATGGATAGTAAATTGATGAGAGACATCTTATATAAAACAATTGATTATGAATTAAAATCATTGGGAATTGATAAATGACAAAACAAGAATTATTTAGAAAAATTGAAATTCAAGAACAATTGCCTACTTTACCATCAGTGGTAACTAAAGTACTTAACCTTCTAAGTAATCCTAAAGTATCAGCTAAGAAAATAGGCGAAGTCATATCAACAGATATATCATTAAGTTCCAAGACTTTGAAAATCGTAAATTCCGCCTTTTATGGCTTCCCCAAAAGAATATCAACCATTACCCAGGCGGTTGTGATATTAGGATTTAATACAATAAAGTCAGCTGTTTTTGGAGTCGCCGTTATCAATGCTTTTAATAAATACAGCAAAAACCCGGTTATTGATTATAATGAGTTCTGGACCCATTCCGTTTCTGTAGGAGCAGCCTCTAGGGTCTTAGCCAAAAGATGCGGATATGATTTTATAGAAGAAGCATTTATAGGTGGGATTATACATGATGTAGGCAAATTAATATTAAGCCAATTTTCAGCAAATTCCTATCAAAAAGTAATGGAAGAAGCAGAGAAAAAAGATGAAAGCTATAGTTTCTCGGATATAGAAAGAAAATATCTAGATTATGACCACTCGGAAATAGGTCATTATTTAGTAGAAAAATGGAATTTTCCAGAAAATTTATCTTCAGTTATAAAGTACCACCATAATCCATTAAAATCACCAGAAAATCTAGATAAAAGACTTATCTTTATCGTAAGTGTTGCTAATATATTGGTCAATATCCTAAAAATAGGCAATGTGGGTAATTTTTATATAGAAAAAATTCCCGGTCAGGTATGGAATGCCTTAAATCTCAACATAAGCCAGTTGCCTGAAATCTATGATGAAATTAAGAATGAATACAATAAATCATCTCTATTCCTACACTAAAGATTATTTCAAGTCATGTTCATCTAGTTTACGATGTAATGTCTTTCTACCAATACCTAAAATCTCTGCGGCTTTTGTCTTATTGTTTTTAGTAAAAGCTAATGTACTTTGTATAGCAATCTTTTCTATTTCATTTAATGACATACCTGGTTTAATACTAATACTTTGTGTATCCTGATTATTAATAATATAATCCGGAAGATCATATTCTGTTATCGTATCTCCTTTAGCTAAAACAACACAACCTTCGATAACATTTCTTAATTCTCTTACATTACCATTCCATTCATAAGATTCCAGATAGGAAATAGCTTTGGATGAGATGCTTATATTTTCTTTATTATTCTGTTTACCAAACTCTTTAATAAAGGAATTCACTAATAGAGGTATATCGGTTTGTCTTTCTCGTAAGGGAGGAAGATGTATTTGTACAACTTTTATTCTATAATATAGATCTTCTCTAAAATTACCTTTTTCTACTTCATTATATAAATCCTTATTAGTAGCCGAAATAATCCTAACATCCACTTTAATTGTCTCTTCTCCACCTACCCTTTCAAACTCTCTTTCCTGAATTACCCGTAGCAGTTTTACTTGAATAGATTGTGGGATTTCACCAATCTCATCTAAAAATATAGTCCCTCCATCAGCGAGTTCGAATCTACCTCTTTTTCTGGATATAGCTCCAGTGAATGCTCCTTTTTCATGTCCAAACAGTTCACTTTCTAATAGATTCTCATTAAGAGCGGCACAATGTACTTTTACCAGTGGAGAGTTCTTCCTCTTGCTTAATCGATGTATAGCATTTGCGATTAATTCTTTACCCGTACCGCTTTCTCCAGTTATTAATACATTAGAATGTGAAGTAGCCACTTGTTTGACTAAATCGAAGACTTTTTGCATGGGAGTTGAAGTTCCGATTATATTATCCAAACCGTATTTATGGTCCAACTCCTGGTTTAATTCTTTATTTTCAAGTTTTAACTTTTTCCTTTCTAAAGCTCGCTTTATCAATAATGAAAGCCTTTTGAGATGTGGTGGTTTTTCCAAGAAATCATATGCTCCTAATCTCATCGTTTCAACAGCATTTTCAATTGTACCATGACCAGTAAGTATAATGACAGGCATATCACTTTCTTTTTGTAGGATTTTCTTTAATAATTCTTCTCCAGACATATTAGGCATTTTCAAATCAGCAATAATCAGGTCAATATCTTCACTTTGTAGGATTTTCATTCCCATTAAACCATCTTCGGCGGTTATTGCTTCATATCCATCTAATTCAAGAGATTTTCTTAAACCTTCTCTTATGTTT
>CAYUUC010000052.1:0-17383 GCA_964447635.1 uncultured Spirochaetia bacterium | reverse complement strand
TAGGAGCTATCGCTACTAATCCCAGGAATATCGAACCGGGAAGTGTAATCCTATTCAATACCTTGCCTAAATAAGTCGCTGTATTCTTACCAGCCCGGATTCCAGGGATAAACCCTCCCTGACGCTTTATGTTATCGGCAAGCTCTACCGGATTGAAATACATGTGTGTATAGAAATAGGATAGTGCAATAACTAATAGGAAGTAAACAATGTTATAAGCTATCTGACCAGGACTCAATGCATAGGCTATCTGAGTAAGGATACTATCCTCACCTCCTCCTCCAATCCAGCCAAGTATCTGTTGCGGGAACATAACAATAGCTGAAGCGAAGATGATAGGTATTACCCCTGCTGGAGTCAATTTAAATGGTATATAGTTACCCGAAACCTTATACATCCTACCAGCAACCATATGTTTACCATATTTGACAGGTATATTCCTGGTCGCTTGGTTCTCCGCTGTTACCAATCCGATAATCACGAAGAACAGAGCCATTACAATGATTAGCATAATCGGGTCTTGAGCTTCTCCTAGTTGTAGGTCAACGATGGCACCAGGTATCCTAGCCGCAATATTGGCAAAGATAATCAAGGAGACCCCGTTTCCTATCCCCCTATCGGTGATTTGCTCCCCCATCCAGAGGATAAACATCGTTCCTGCTGTAGTTGATAATATGAATATCGCCCAGAACCATATATTAAAGTTATCTACAATCTGCCATGTTTTCAAGACACCACCCACTTCAATACCTTGAGCAGCAGGGGCTATGAATATATTGTTAAATATTGTAAGGAATCCAATACCCTGTACAATACATAAACCAATCGTTAAATACCTGGTATATTGCTGTATCTTCCGCTTACCGTAAGCTCCTCCTTCTTTCTGAAGCTTCTCCAAAGCAGGAATTACAACCTGTAGAAGGTTCAATATAATGGAAGCACTAATATAAGGCATAATCCCTAATGCCATGATGGAGAAATTACTCAAAGCCCCACCAGCGAATAGATCGAATATGTCAATAAGCCCGGTCTGTTCTCCACCTTGTTGCTGTTGCTGTGCTTCTCTGAACTGTTCTAATTGGTCAACATTTACGCCAGCAACCGGAATTAGTGTTCCTATTCTTACTATAACTAGAATAAATATTGTAAATAAGATTCTCTTTCTTAGCTCTGGAATTGTGAATATATTTCTTATTGGATTAGACATTATAAAAATCCTTATAATTAAGTTATTTTATGTTATTCTGTTTTTTCCTTATTCTTTTCCTTACCTTTATAATACTTAGTCTCCACTTTAGTACTCTCATAAGTGCTGCCAGATTTTTCTAATTTCTCCATAGCACTCTTACTAACCGAATAAACTTTAAGTGTTAGTTTTTTCTCTAGTTCACCATCACCGAGAACTTTTACATATTTACTATTTTTTCGAATAACCCCTCGTTTAATTAATTCATCTTTAGTAACCACATCTCCATCATTGAAGATATTTAACCTACCAATATTAACCACAGTGATATCTTTCTTAAATTTATTGGTAAATCCCCTCTTAGGTAGTCTTCTACCAATTCTCATCTGACCACCTTCAAAACCTAGATAAGGAATTCCACCACCACTTCTAGCCTTTTGTCCTTTATGTCCTCTTCCCGCTGTTTTACCATTGCCAGAGCTAGGACCTATACCTTTCCTTTTTCCCTTTTTTACAGCTCCTTCAGCTGGTTTTAGTCTAAAATCTTCCATTTCTACTTTCCTTATTTATCCTAAAATTGAGTATATTCGATAATAACAAATCAATCAAATAATAATATTCAAATAGTTATCCAAAAATTAGCTAAATGAATATAATAATTATTGAAACAATTCGTCAATTTTTTTGCTACGTTTTGACGCTTCTTCTTTAATGTTCTTTAATCTAAGAAGTCCATTTAAAGTAGCTTTCGCAATATTAAGTTGGTTTTTACTTCCCAGAGATTTTGATAGGATATCATGAATACCTGCTTCTTCTACCACAGACCTAACTGGACCACCAGCGATAACACCAGTTCCAGGAGAAGCTGGTTTAAGTAATACTCTTGCCGCTCCATATTGTCCTACAATCTCATGCGGTATAGTTCTTTTCTTGGTCATTTCCACAGTAATCATATTTTTCTTAGCATCTTCTATACCTTTTCTGATAGCCTCAGGGACTTCGTTAGCTTTTCCAAAACCGAGCCCGACATGACCCTGACCATCGCCAACCACCATCAAAGCACTGAAAGAGAACCTTCTACCGCCTTTTACAACCTTAGCTACTCTATTTAGCTTTATTAACCTTTCCGTTAACTCTTCACCTAACTTTTTATAATTTACTCTTTTTCTTTTTAATTTATTTTGAATATTCAAAGTCTAACACCTCTATTATTCTTTATTTTCTTCTTTAGTGGTAAATTTTAGTCCTTCTTCTTCGCATCCTTCCTTAAGCGAGGCCACTCTTCCATGATAAACATAACCATTTCTATCAAAAACAACCGTTTTAAAACCCTTCTCACTAGCCTTTTTTCCTAAGAGTTTACCTACCTCTTTGGCACTCTCTTTGTTCAATACCTTCTTACCATTATATTCTTTATCCATAGTAGAAGCGGAGCAAAGGGTTATTCCTTGTTTATCATCTATAAGTTGAGCATATATACCTTTATTACTCTTGTATACAGTAAGTCGAGGTCTTTGTTGAGTGCCTGATATTTTTCTTCTTATAGATAGTTTTCTTCTCTTTCTTCTTTTATGTTTTGGGTCTATCATTTTCATATTAACTCTCCGAATTGAAGCTCTATATTTATATAAAACAAAATTTTATAATAACAAATATAACTTATTTTGTCTTACCTTCTTTTCTGATGAGTATTTCATCAGCATATTTCACACCTTTACCCTTGTAAGGTTCAGGTTTCCTGAATCCCCTAATCTTAGAAGCAACCTGACCAATCAATTGTTTATCAATACCTTCTAAATCAATGGTAGTGCCAGGTTTATCCAAGGTAAAGCTTATCCCATTAGGCATTTCATAGTTTATTGGATGGGAGTATCCAAGAGAAAGAACCATGGTATTACCATTTTTCTCCGCCTTATATCCAACTCCATTAATCTTTAAGGTTATCTTAAATCCTTTGGAGACACCCTCTATCATATTATTGATAAGACTTCTGTATAGTCCATGATATGCTTTAGACTGCTTCTGGTCATCACCCCTATTTACTATTACTTTTCCTTCATCGATTTCTACTTTAATACTAGGATGCACATCCTGTTTTAGTTCACCTTTTGGACCTTTAACTATTACAGTATTACCGTTAATCTTTATCTCAACACCTTTAGGTATTATTATAGGCATTTTTCCGATTCGTGACATCTTTATATACTCCTTGTATCTTTCTTGGTGGTTTGGAAGGATAAGAAACTGTCAGAATTAATAAATATGACAGAGGACTTCTCCTCCAATACCTTCTTCTTTTGCTTTCCTACCCGTGAGAACACCTTTAGAGGTAGATACTACAACCACACCTAAACCATTAAGGATTCTGGGGACTTCTTCCTTATTCTTATATATTCTCATTCCAGGTTTAGATACTTTGGATAAATTCTTTATCACGGGTACACCAAAATTATCATATTTCAGGAATATTCTTATGTTTTTAAAGCTCTTACCTTCATATACTTTAAAGTTTTTTATAAAACCTTCATTTTTAAGTATTTTAATAATCTCTAGTTTTATCTTAGAGAGTGGAACACTTACGCTGTCATGACCGGCTTTTTGAGCATTCCTGATTTTTGTTAACATATCAGCAATATTATCTGAACTCACGGACAATCCTCCTGTTTTCTTTACCATTAAGCTAATTTAATCATTCTTAGCAGAATATTTTACTGAATTTATTACCAACTGCTCTTAGTAACTCCAGGTATAAGACCTTTATTGGCAAAATGTCTAAAACAGACTCTACACATCTTGAACTTTCTCATATACCCTCTGGGTCTTCCACATATTTGACATCGATTATATCCTCTGGTTTTATATTTGGGTTTCCTTTTCTGCTTAGCTATCATTGATTTTTTAGCCATTTTTACTCCTTTAATAAATCTCTTCTATCATCCATTTTATAACATGCTTTTACTTCTTAAAAGGCATGCCAAATTGTCTGAGCAAGGCTCTTGCATGGTCATCGTTCCTAGCTGTGGTTACTATTATTATATCCATTCCCATTATCTTCTCTACTTTATCATATTCAATTTCAGGGAATATTAGTTGTTCTTTTACACCCATAGCATAATTCCCTCTTCCATCGAATGATTTTGGAGAGATGCCTTTAAAGTCACGAACATTAGGTAAAGATATGTTAACCAGCTTATCAAAGAACTCATACATCCTTTTTCCTCTCAAGGTTACTTTACATCCAATGTCCATTCCTTCCCTTACTTTAAAGGTAGCAACACTTTTCCTTGCTTTTGTCTTTATTGCTTTCTGCCCTGCTATAAGAGTCATTTCTTCTTGAACCTTATCCAATAACTTCTTGTTATTCGTCGGGTCTGATACGCAATTGTTAATAACTATCTTTTCCAGTTTCGGTACAGCCATAACTGAACTCAGATTAAGTTCTTTCATTAAAGCAGGTACTATTTCTTTTTTATATTTTTCCATTAAGCGATTCATTTGAATTATCTCCTAAAACAAAAATCAAGAATATCTTTTAATATCACTATAATTGAATTTCCTGTCCTTTATGTCTTCCTATTCTCACCTTTTTTCGGTTTTTTCCTTCTCCTACATATTTATATCCAAGTCTAATTCCCTTTCCCAATTTATTGGAATAATACATCACATTCGATATGTGAATGGGGGAATTGGTCTTTACTATATTACCCTGAGGAGAATCTTGTGTCGGTCTTTGGTGTTTCACTACAGAGTTCACATCTTCAACTAAACATTTATTAGTCTTATAGTTAATCTTCTGTACTTGTCCCTTCTTTCCTTTATCCTTACCAGCTATAACGATTACAGTATCACCGTTTTTTATCTTGATTTTTCTTTGGTATTTTAAATTAGCATTTTTTTGTTTTTGTTTCTTCGCCATAGTCTTAACCCTTAATTAATATTACATTTTCTTAAACAACTTCAGGAGAAAGAGATATAATCTTCATGAAGTTCTTTTCTCTTAATTCTCTGGCAATAGGACCAAAGATACGAGTCCCTCTTGGATTCCCTGTAGGGTCGATAATCACAGCTGAGTTTTTATCGAATCTTAGATAGGAACCATCTTTCCTTCTTATTGCCTTTTTAGTTCTTACGATAACAGCCCTAACCTTGTCCTTTTTCTTAACAGTGGCTCCGTATAATGCTTCTTTTACGCTTGCTACGATAACATCACCTATGGAAGCATATCTTTTACCGGTTCCACCTAGTACTTTTATACACTGTATCTTTTTAGCACCACTGTTATCTGCTACTTCTAGCATACTCTCTTGCTGAATCATAGTAATATCTCCTGTGTTTATATCCTCAAACCAAAATAGTATAAATTACTTAATAACCTCTCTGATTGTACTAACGTACATCCAGCATTTGTCCTTACTTAATGGTCTGCATTCCATAATTTTTATATAATCACCAACTGAACATTTGTTCTCTTCATCGTGTACTTTATATTTCTTGCTTCTAATTATATACTTCCCATATAAGGGATGTTTTATTTTTCTCTCTACGGTCACTACGATGGTTTTGTTCATCTTGTTGCTGGTTACAGTACCGTAAAGGACTTTTTTCTTAGATAATTGCTCTTCATTAATAATAGGAGAAGTTGACTCACTCATCTTTTAATTCCTCTATTTTATAGTCTTCATTTCTCTTATCCCCAGTTCCATCTCCCTGATAATAGTCTTAATACGGGCAATATCCCGTCTAACTTCTTTAATCCTAGCGGGATTTTCAACTGTGGATACTACACCATCAAATCTCAACTCACGTTGCTCTTTCAACAAATCTTTTAAAAGAGTATCCAATTGACTAATTGAAAGTTCGTTATAATCTTTTTTCTTTGCCATCTTTCTGCTCCGTTTTTATCTCTCTAAGGATATTTAAATATTTATTGTATATTTAAATTATCCACCAACTTCAATCTCAGCCCTTGAGAAAAACTTAGTCTTAATAGGCAATTTATGTGAAGCAAGTCTTAAGGCTTCTTTTGCTACTTCTTCTGTAACACCGGCCACCTCAAAGAGTATTTTACCTGGTTTCACCTTACAATACCAATCCTCAGGATTACCTTTACCTTTACCCATCCTCGTTTCCAAAGGTTTCTTTGTATAAGGAATATCAGGGAAGATTCTTATCCATACCTTACCTGACCTCTTCATATATCTGGTTAAGGCAACACGAGCAGATTCAATCTGTCTTGAGAATATAACCCCTCTATTAGAAGCACTCAGACCATATTCACCAAAACTAATCCTGTTTCCTCTATTAGAATTGCCTTTATTGCGACCTCTTTGTCTTTTTCTATATTTTGTCCTTTTGGGCATTAACATATCATTAACCCTCTTTCTTTTATTCTATTTTAACGGTTTCCTCTTCTACCACCACGCTTTGTTCCTTTTTGTGACAGTAGATTTTCCTCTTCTGCATTACTTGGAGCTTCATTACCAAGGATTTCCCCTTTGAAAACCCATACTTTAACCCCGATAGTACCAAATGTGGTAAATGCTGTTTCCACTGCGTAATCTATATCGGCTCTTAAAGTATGAAGAGGTATACGACCTTCTTTATAATGTTCTTTTCTGGCCATCTCAGCCCCACCGAGTCTTCCGGATACTTCAATCTTAATCCCTTTAACAGAACCCTTACTCGTAGCATTTTGTATAGCTTGCTTCATAGCCCTCTTATGAGATATCCTTCCCTCTAACTGTCGGGCTATATTCTTGGCTATCAAAGTAGCAGAGCTTTCCGGGTTTCTAACCTCGATTATATTGATATGTAACTTCTTCGATGTATATCTTTGCAACTCGCCTTTTAACCTTTCAACATCTGCACCTTTTTTACCAATGACGATACCGGGTCTTGCTGTATGGATATTGATATTTACTCTTTCTGGATATCGAACAATATCTACCGATTCCAATTCAGCATTCTTTAACTTCTTCTGGACATATTTTCTAATCTTAAAGTCCTCTAATAAAGTATCTGCATAACCTTTCTTTTGATACCATTTACTGGACCAAGTTTTATTGATTCCTAACCTTAGACCTATTGGATTAACTTTTTGTCCCATTACTTCTTTTCTCCCGTATTTTCTTCAGTGGAAACCACTACAGTTACATGAGTGGTTCTTTTCCTGATTCTATCAGCACGACCTCTTGCCCTTGGTTTAATTCTTTTCAGTATTGGACCTGGAGATGCCAAAACCTGATGGACAACCACATTATCCGGGTTTACATTTTCGTACTTAGCATCTAGATTATAAAAAGCACTCTTTATCGTTTTTTCTACAATCTTAGCTGCTTTATTAGGTAAAACACTCATGGTTGCCATAGCTTTTCCATAGTTCATACCTCTGAGCTTGTTTATCACTCTCCTAACTTTAAAAGGAGAGATGATATTAAACTTGCTAATAGCCTTAGCAGTTAAGAGGTTTTCGTTAAGTTTTGCATTCTGCATAACATTACCATCCGTTTCCTATTAACCTTTTTTTGTGCCTGTTTTACTACCGGCATGACCCATAAATCTTCTCGTTGGTGCGAACTCTCCTAATTTATGACCTACAATTGCCTCGGTTACATAAACTGGGATAAATGTTTTCCCATTATATACATTGATGGTATGTCCTACCATTTCCGGGAATATGGTCGATGACCTCGACCATGTCCTTATGGGTTTTTTCTTTTTTTCTTTATTCATTGCGGTAATCTTTTTCCACAACGATTCACTTATAAAGGGTCCTTTTTTTAACGATCTTGACACAATCTCACCCCTGATTTACTTAATTTATTATTACTTATCTTCTACCTTTTTTCTTTCTGGAAACAATATATTTCTCAGAAAGCTTCTTCTTATTTCTGGTTTTTGCTCCTTTAGTAGGTTTACCCCAAGGAGTAACCGGATGTCTACCACCACTGCTTTTACCTTCACCACCACCATGTGGATGGTCTACCGGATTCATAGCCACACCCCTAACTTTGGGCCTTCTACCTAGCCATCTGGTCTTACCAGCTTTTCCAATGATAACCTGTTCATGCTCGATATTGCTTACTTGACCTACGGTAGCGAAGCAGTCCCCAAAAATCAGCCTTTGTTCACCGGAAGGGAGCTTAATCGCTACATATTTCCCTTCACGAGACATAATCTGAGCATAAGACCCTGCAGACCTTACCATTTGACCACCCCTACCTCTGGTTAACTCTACATTATGTACAATGGTTCCTAATGGAATATTCTTAAGCGGTAGGGAATTGCCTATTTTTGTCTTTACCTTTTCACCACTGATTATGGAATCACCAACTTCTAACTTATTGGGAGCAAGTATGTATCTCTTTTCTCCATCAGCATAATGTATAAGGGCAATTCTAGCTGACCTATTCGGGTCATACTCAATGCTAGCAACTTTTCCCGGTACATCAAATTTATCTCTTCTAAAGTCTATATATCTATATTTCCTTTTATGACCACCACCACGTCTTCTCACTGTTATTCTACCACCAGCTCCTCTACCGCCAGTCTTGGATTTACCTTTTGTTAGACTTTTTTGAGGTTTATCTTTTGTTATTTCCTCAAAGGTCGATACTGTTTTATATCTCTGTGTTGGTGTTATCGGTTTAAATTTCTTAATACCCACGATTAAACCTGCCTCAGTATATATTTTATACGCTTTTTTATCTTGTTTACTATTCTAATTACCGAAAGAAGTAAATTATTAATTTTTTGTAAAGAATAAACTAATATATAAGGAATAAAAAACAAAACTTTTTAACAGTTTTTAAAGTATTAACGAGTGAAAAATATATAAAAATTTTTACCCATCAATATTATTTTGATAGTGATAAATGTGCTAATAGTATCTTGGTCATTGAGCATAAACTAAATGATACATTCTACTTATCACTTCAGTTTGGATGACTTTTGGTCGTGAACTCATTGTTCCGTAGATATCATTATTAATTTTAACACTAGCCAAAACTTATATACTATTACTCTTTATACTCCCTCAAAGAAATTGAAAGAGCCTTCTTTCAAAGTAATATACGCTTTTTTATAACCTGACCTCATACCAGGTTTATATCTAAATCTTACAATTTTACTTTTAGTATTAACGATGTTAACCTTATCCACAACCACATCATACATATTTTCCAATGCTTCTTTTATCATTTTTTTATTAGCATGTTTGTGGACTTGGAAAACATACTTATTCAATTTTTCTCGATACAGATTCGATTTTTCAGTCAATATTGGCTTAATAACCACATTGTTTAATTCTAATTTCATTATTCGCTACCTCCTTCTTTCATCCCTTTAAGAAGGAACGAATTTAACTCAGTAGCAGCATCTTTAATCATCACTACTTCTTTAGCATAAAACAAATCATGAGCTGATAATCTGTAACAGCTTATACACTTAGCCCAGGGAAGATTCCTCATTGCTCTTTTTAGCATAAGGTCATCATCCTTATAGACCAAAACTACTCTTCTATCGTCTTTAACTAAATTCTTCAATTTAGAATAGGCATCCTTGGTTTTACCGCTATCCACTTTAAAATCATCGATTATTTTTAGAGAACCGTCTTTCAGCTTTTTGGACAATATTGATCTATAAGCATTCCTCTTTGCTTTCCTAGGCATTTTATATGAATAATCTCTGGGATGAGGCCCAAATGCTACCCCACCACCAACATGGATAGGTGAACGAGTTGTACCTTGTCTTGCTCTACCTGTACCCTTTTGTCGGTATGGTTTTCTTCCACCACCTCTAACATCATGACGGGTTTTTGTATTATGTGTACCCTGTCTTTTGTTAGAAAGCTCGTTTTTGATGGCTTCCCATATCAGATGATCATTCACCTTAACATTGTACACCCTGTCGTCCAGCTCAATTTCAAAGTCAGTGTAATCACCGTTATTGTCTATAATCTTAGTGTTCATATTTCTTTCCTACACTTTAAAGAATTTTATCATTCTCATAAAAACTAAACATTATTTAGCAGCCACAGTTGGCTTTTTAACGGCTTCTTTTAAATAGATTATTCCGTTATTTGGTCCTGGTACTGCCCCTTTAACAAGTATAACATTCTTGCTGGAGTCTACTTTGACTACCTTTAGGTTTTGAACGGTTTTCTTTTTACCACCCATTCTACCGGGCATTTTCTTGCCTTTTACGATTTTACCTGGCCATTGGCATTGACCGACAGCTCCTGCTCTTCTATGGAACATAGACCCGTGAGTCTTTCTTCCACCATGGAAGCCCCATCTTTTGACAACGCCTTGAAAACCTTTACCTTTAGTAATCCCAGTTATATCAACATACTGAACATCATCGAATAGTTTTAGAGTTAGATTATCCCCGACTTTATATTCGCCAGTATCACATCTAAACTCTTTAACATATTTTTGAGGTTCTACTCCAACTTTTTCGAAAACACCCTTCATAGGTTTGGTTAAGCCTTTTTTGCTTTCCCAATAACCTATCTTCAGAGCATCATAACCGTCAGTGCCTCTTGTTTTAATCCTAATAATAGGACAAGGGCCAACCTCCAGAACCGTAACGGGGAGAACATTCCCGTCATTATCATATAATTGTGTCATTCCCACTTTTCTACCAATTAATCCTGGTCGTCTGTTCATAGTGTCAACCCCGCGTTCTTATTGTTTAATTTCGACATCTACACCAGCCGGTAATTCCAGCTTCATTAAAGCTTCTATTGTATCGCCTGAAGGTTCTAGTATGTCGATTAACCTTTTATGAGTCCTCATTTCAAACTGCTCACGTGATTTCTTATTTACATGAGGTGACCTGAGGACAGTATATTTCTGCACTTTTGTTGGTAAAGGGACAGGACCCGATATCTTAGCTCCTGCTCTTTTAACTGTTGATACTATAGAACGGGCTGATTGGTCTACCAAATTATGGTCAAAACCTCTAAGCCTTACTCTAATTCTCTGTCCTGCCATCTTTTCTCCTCTTTTTGCTTAACAAAATAGATTTAATAGAAATTAAAGAAGTTTCTTATTCACTCAATATTAAATATTTCCTATAATATTAGATATAAGGAATAGGAAACTTCTATAAATCATTTCTCATAATCATCTTAGTTACTCTATTATTTCGGTAACGCTACCAGCCCCTATGGTTCTACCACCTTCTCTAATAGCGAACTTCAGTCCTTGCTCCATAGCGATTAAACTAATAAGCTCAACAATTATTTCAGTGTTATCACCAGGCATAATCATCTCTGTCCCTTCCGGAAGAGTAATTACTCCAGTCACATCGGTGGTTCTAAAATAGAACTGAGGTCTATATCCATTGAAGAAAGGTTTATGTCTCCCACCTTCATCCTTGGATAATACATAAACAGCTGCTTTGAACTTTTTATGCGGGGTGATAGTCCCGGGTTGAGCACATACTTGACCTCTTTCTATATCAGTTCTCTTTACACCTCTAAGCAGTAAACCAACATTAAAGCCTGCTAATCCTGTATCAACAGTCTTATTGAACATCTCAACTCCAGTAACAACAGTTTTTCTAGTTTCTCTAATACCAACGATTTCAACTTCGGTACCAACCTTTATGGTTCCTCTTTCAATTCTACCTGTTGCCACGGTTCCTCTACCTTCAATGGTGAAGATATCTTCAACCGGCATAAGGAATGGTTTATCTGATTGTCTTTCTGGATCTGGTATATAAGAGTCTACTGCTTCTAGTAGGTCTTTCACACATTGATACTCTGGAGTATCAATTGGTTTACCATCTTCAAAAGCCTTTAGAGCATTAAGAGCTGAACCTTTAACGAAAGGAATTTCATCCCCGGGGAATTGGTTATTCTCTAAAAGCTCTCTTACTTCCATCTCAACGAGTTCCAATAGCTCTTCATCGTCAACCATATCCGTTTTATTCATAAATACCACAATGTAAGGAACATTAACCTGTCTAGCCAGGAGGATATGTTCTCTTGTCTGTGGCATAGGACCATCAGCTGCACTTACTACTAGTATAGCACCATCCATCTGAGCAGCACCGGTAATCATGTTCTTAACATAGTCCGCGTGACCTGGACAGTCAACATGAGCATAGTGTCTGGTTTCTGTTTCATATTCAACATGTCTGGTGTTAATCGTTATACCTCTGGCTTTCTCTTCAGGTGCGTTATCAATATCATCAAACTTCTTCGCAGTTCCATGACCCAATAATGACGCTATACCTGTAATAGCCGCTGTAAGAGTAGTCTTACCATGGTCAACATGACCGATAGTTCCTACATTAACATGCGTCTTCGAGCTATCATACTTTTGCTTAGCCATTACTTTCCTCCTATTATAAATCACATCTATAACAAAGAACTAAATTAAATAATAAGTTTTTATTATAGCTAAATTATTTATGAGACTCTCTTTCCTAATATCTCATCTGCTACACTCTGCGGGGCTTCATTATAATGAGAAAACTGCATCGAATATGTTGCCCTGCCCTGTGTTTTGCTTCTTAGTGTTGTTGCATACCCGAACAATTCGGATAAAGGCACTTCTCCATTGATTATCTTAACTGCTTTCCCATCTTCTATCCTGGTAACCTTGCCTCTTCTGGCATTAAGGTCTCCTATTACATCACCAAGGTATTCCTCAGGAGTTATAATCTCAATTGAGGAAATTGGTTCTAATAGTACAGGTTGGGCTTTCTTCACTCCTTCTCTTACTGCTAAAGCTGCAGCTGCCCTGAATGCCATCTCTGATGAATCTACCTGATGATAGCTTCCTTCATATAAGGTAAACTTTATATCTACCATTGGATAACCTGTTAAAACACCAGCATTCATCGCATCTTTACAGCCTTTTTCCACAGCAGGGACATACTCACGAGGGACTTTCCCACCAACAATCTTATTCTCGAACCTAAAGCCTTTACCAGCTTCCTGAGGTTCAATCTCCAGCCATACATGACCATATTGACCTCTACCTCCGGATTGCTTTATAAACTTGCCTTCCTGTTTAACAGGTTGCTTTATTGTCTCCTTATAAGCTACCTGAGGTTTTCCTATGTTCGCCCCAACTTTAAACTCTCTTAATAATCTATCTACTATGATTTCCAAATGAAGTTCACCCATCCCATAAATCAAAGTTTGCCCTGTTTCTTCATTACTAACAACTTTGAAAGTTGGGTCTTCTTCTTGTAACTTAATAAGGGCTTCATTAAGCTTATCCTGGTCTGCTTTGGTCTTAGGTTCGATAGCCTGAGAGATAACCGGTTCGGGGAATTCAATATTTTCGAGAATCATATGTTTCTTATCTTCAGTTACCAGTGTATCTCCGGTTTTAGTGTTCTTAAGACCAATCCCTGCAACAATATCTCCACAATAAGCTTCGTCACGCTCCTCTCTTGAGTTAGCGTGCATTTGTAGCAATCGAGCTACTCTTTCTTTACTTTCCGAAGTCGAATTGTAGATGTATGTTCCAGCTTTCAATGAGCCTGAATAAATCCTAAAATATGTCAATCTTCCCACATAAGGGTCAGTTACGATTTTAAACGCTATAGCACTAAATCCTGCTTCATCTTTAGGCTCAACATAGATATGTTCGGCCGTTTCTTTATGTAGCCCTCTAACATGACCTTTATCTATAGGTGAAGGTAGATACCTAACAATAGCATCCAACAATGCTTGTATGCCTTTATTCTTGAAAGCAGTCCCGCATAAAACAGGAAAAGCGGTTGCTTCTATGGTTACCTTCCTCACTGCGTTATACAGGTCATCATTTGTTACGTCTTCACCCTCGATATACTTTTCCATGATGTCATCGTTAACCTCGCCGAGTCTTTCGATAAGTTCTTCCCTGGCTCTTTCTGCTTCATTCTGTAGCTCTTCTCTGATTTCCACTTTATACATGGTTAGTCCAAGGTCTTCCTGGTCCCACTTCAATTCCTTCATTTCTATAAGGTCTATCAAACCTTCAAACTCCTCACCATTTTTCATGATAGGGATTTGAAGTTTAATAGTTCTTGAGTCTAACTTATCCTCTATTGACTTAACTGCTTTGTCAAAATCAGCTCCGGTTCTATCCATCTTATTGATAAAAACCAGTCTGGGTACTTTATATTTATCAGCCTGGTTCCATACGGTTTCAGACTGTGGTTGAACTCCACTTACTGCATCGAATACTGCGACAGTTCCATCCAATACCCGTAAAGACCTTTCCACTTCCACAGTAAAGTCAACATGTCCGGGAGTATCTATAATATTAATCTTATATTCTTCTTTGCTATTCTTGTCTAATTTCCAGAAACAAGTTGTAGAAGCACTAGTGATGGTTATTCCCCTTTCTTTCTCCTGAACCATCCAATCCATGGTGGCAGCCCCATCATGTACTTCTCCTATCCTATGTGATACGCCAGTATAATATAATATTCTTTCGGTTGTTGTCGTCTTTCCAGCGTCTATATGGGCCATAATCCCTATGTTTCTGATTAAGGGTAATGGTGTTTTTCTAGGCATTAACATCTCCTGTGATAATCCTCAAAATTCTACTTAAAGTCAGTCTTTTCGCTGACCAGAAACTTCCTTATTTATGTATAATTGATGATAGTATATAGATTTTAACCGATTAGTTATTTACAAAAATACTACATCTTTATGACCACTTGAAATGAGCAAAAGCTTTATTAGCTTCTGCCATTCTATGTGTATCTTCTTTCTTTTTGATGGAGTTGCCTTGTTTGTTATAAGCATCCATTAACTCAGCAGCTAACTTTTGAGACATGGACTTCTCCGCTCTTTGTCTGCTAAATTGAATAATCCATTTCATAGCTAAAGAGTTTTGCTTTTTTACCGGCACTTCCATCGGTACTTGGTATGTAGAACCACCAACTCTTTTGGATTTAACCTCGATTTGGGGTTTTACATTTTCTATCGCTTTCTCGAAAACTTCCTTAGGGTTTTTCCCTATTTTCTTTTCTATTGTAGCGAAAGCATGACTAATTATTTTCTCAGCTTTGCTTTTCTTACCATCATACATCATCTTATTAATAAACTTGGTTATTAATATACTGTTATATTTTGGGTCAGGTAAGACTTCTCTTTCTTTAATTTTGGTTCTTCTTCCCATTAATAATTACTCCGTTTATTCAAACTTAACTTATGCTTTAGGTTTCTTAGTGCCATATTTGCTTCTTCCACGTCTTCTACCTTCTACTCCCAGTGTATCCAAAGCTCCTCTTATCACATGGTATCTTACGCCAGGAAGGTCTTTTACTCTACCACCTCTAATTAATACCACAGAGTGTTCCTGCAGATTATGCCCAATACCCGGAATATATGTTGTTACTTCCATCCCGTTCATTAGTCTAACCCTAGCTATCTTTCTCAAAGCTGAATTAGGCTTCTTCGGAGTAGCAGTAGTCACTTTAAGACATACACCTCTCTTCTGAGGACATCCTCGTAAGTGAGGGGATTTAGTTTTTGATTTCTGTTTTGTTCTACCTTTTCTTATCAACTGTTGTACAGTAGGCATTTTATACCATCCTAATCTTGATATTATTACTCTTACAATAATTATAAGAGTAGCATATAAAGATAACTCTGTATATTCATAGCAAAGACGAAACCATCCTTAACTATGTAAGTATCATACAAAATTATCCTTCAATTAAATTATAATTGAATATTATTACGCAATATTATAGTA
Source organism: uncultured Spirochaetia bacterium (assembly GCA_964447635.1). Lineage (GTDB taxonomy): Bacteria > Spirochaetota > UBA6919 > CAYUUC01 > CAYUUC01 > CAYUUC01. The sequence continues at coordinate 1,483 of CAYUUC010000052.1, read as the reverse complement.
AAAAATCTATAAATGGGCAATTTTTACGGACAAAAAATTAACAGACTTTTTTCCGAGGTTTATTTACATTGAATAATTTTTAAGGGTAATGTCGTATCAAGCCTGTGTAATGATAGATTGATTACCCAGATACAAACATCTTTCTTCTATGAATCATGTCTGTATCATATCAATTTGCCCCTATTTGGTATCGAATATATATTCTAATAAATATCAATGTAAAAGTCTAATTTTTCCCCAATTTTTTTTGAGATATTCCAACTTTTCAAAGGGTAATTACTTATAAAAACCCCTCTTATAGCTATATGTATTTTTTTATGAAATCATAAAATTTTCTCGGTTTTATTATCAAAAATCATTATGTAAGTATACTAGCACTACCAGATATGGTTATATATGCTATATATGCTATATATCCCAAAAGTAAGATAATACCTTCCCCACGTGTCACTTTCTTATTAGAGAATAAAAATGGTAATAGGATTAATGCTACAGCAAGCATGATAGGCATATAAGTAGTATTTATGACATTAGGAACTAGATGGGTCCCGTCGTTGGTGATTATCTTTAATCCATCGTTAGCAGGATTTCCCGTAACAAATGGGGAAACTGAAGCAGCAACTCCGATAACGAAGAGAATATTAAATATATTACTACCGATTAGATTACCCACAGTAATATCAGCTTCTTTCCTAATCTGTGCAACAATGGCAGTGGCTAACTCCGGTAAAGATGTTCCAATAGCAATTATTGTTAGACCAATTATCAATGGAGACACACCTATCTCCGTTGCTATGGCTACAGCACCTTTAACTGTAAACTGAGAGCCTAAAGTCAAGACCGCTAAGCCTAAAATCAAAAGGATTATGTTTATAACAGGACTAGATTTTGCTTCTTCAACTTCTTCTGCAATATGATGTTCTTTGGCGGTAGTGAATATGATTATCATATAACCAGCAAAAGCTACCAATAAAACAATCCCCTCAAAGAAGTTTATTATTCCATCGGTAAACATCAGCATAAAAAGCACCGTAGCTCCTAAGACAATCCACATATCGAATTTGATTACTACATTTTCTACTTCTACTGGTCGTATAATAGCAGCGATACCAAGGACTAGGGCTATATTGGCAATGTTACTCCCTACGACATTTCCTAAGGCTATACCCATTTCGTTAGACAAAGTTGATGTAACACTGACGACCATTTCTGGTAATGAAGTACCGAAAGCAACCACAGTGAGTCCGACCACAACTTTCTTAACACCAGCTGCTAATGCAAGATTAGCACCACCACGGATTAGGAATTCTGCACCAAAATATAATCCAGCTAATCCTATGATTAATATTATAGCACTTGCTAATGTACTTATAGGTTCACCAGTAAAGAAAATCCACGAAAAAAGTCTCTCAAATATCTCCATCACGTTTCCTTTCTTGTTTTTTTTAATATATATCTTTATACTATATACATACTAATTTCC
>CAYUUC010000051.1:0-17627 GCA_964447635.1 uncultured Spirochaetia bacterium | reverse complement strand
TCTTTTCCAGAAAAGAAGAACACATTAGCAATTTTCATACCGCTCACTACTGTTAATCAATATTTATATATTAAAATAATTATATTTTTTTATGTGTTTTTAATTCTTTTAAGACGTTAAAATACTTCCTAACTATATTTAAAAACATCTCACCCCCTATCAACATCGAATCCTCGTCAATGTCAAAGTAAGGACTATGATGGGGAGCAGTGATACCCTTAGAAGCATTCCTACCTCCAACAAAGAAGAAGCATCCCGGCACCTCTCTTAAGTATATCGACATGTCCTCACCTCCGGTCGTCACATAGTCGATGAGATTATCCCTGCCTACAACTTCATCCGCACAATCACGAACCAGACCAGTCATCCAGGCATCATTGACCGTCGCTATGTTGGTCTGCTCGTAATCAAGTTCGTAAGTCGCACCGAAAGATAAACATATCCCAGATACCAACTCCTCGAAACGCTTCTTTACCATATCATGCACATCCTGACCGAATGTCCGCACTGTTCCCGAAAGCATCGCTTCTTCGGGAATGATATTGAACGATGTACCGCTATGGAAAGTACCGAAGGTGAGTGTAACCGGATGTACTGGTTCTACATTACGACTCACAATGGTCTGGGAAGCATTGATGATGTTGGAAGCAACTACAATGGGGTCAATTGCCTCGTGAGGGGAAGCCCCATGACCACCTTTACCCTTTATCTTAAGGTGGAACTCATCCACAGCCGCCATCACCGAACCTGAAGTCGCCGCAACCAATCCTACCTCAAAGTTGGTGAAGATGTGAAGCCCCACCGCATTGTCCACCGGCGGGTCTTTCATGACACCATCTGCCACCATAGCTTCAGCTCCATTCAAACCCTCTTCCGCTGGCTGGAAAATCAGCTTAATCTGACCCGGTATCTCTTCACGCATCCCTGAAAGTTTCTTCGCTATGGTCAAAAGTATAGCTACATGCGCATCATGTCCACAGGCGTGCATGTAACCATCGTTTTGAGACTTATACTCCACTTCATTCAATTCCTGAAGGGGTAGTGCATCCATATCCGCCCGTATAAGCAGGACTTTGCCTTCCGTCTTCTCCTTAAGTAATCCAACCACACCAGTCTTACCTACACCCTCTTTAACTATGTATCCCAAGTTACGAAGACGCTTAGCAACGAACTTCGCCGTCTCATGCTCCTCATAGCCATATTCGGGATGCTGATGAAGGTATCGCCTGGTCTCCACCATCTCCTTGAAGTCCTCTTCCGTTAGTGATGGGTTCTTTACATATTTATTCATAATTAATTATTCTCCATAAAAGTTGATTTCCATCCCCTTAACTTATCCCGGGCAGTCTTATCGGTGAGTTTCCCTTCTATACGATTGAGTAAGACATTCAATGAGGACTTCATCACCCCATCGATGCTCTGTAATCCGTCTAACCTAAGGAATATGTCCTGATAATCCCGGGCTAAATTCTCATAGATGCCTTTCACCCTTAGTATGCCTTCCCTGGTTTCCATCAGATTCGCCACGCCTCTTGTGCTATTGATGCGTCTCAGGGCGGTATCCACATCGATGTCTATATACAGAACCATGTCGGGTAAAGGAAACCCGCTATTCATCTCCTTAAGCTTATCCATAGGGACACCCTCTGCACCCTGATAGGCGATGTTGCTGAAGAAGTAGCGGTCTGTTATAACGATTTGACCCATGCTTAAGAAAGGCTCTATCTCCCGTTCTATATGTATCCGTCTATCCTTTACAAAGAGTTCAGCTTCTCTCATTGGGCTGAGTCTCCCTTTGATGAAAGACTCCCGTAGCGTCCTCCCTGCTTCTGTATCCGACGGTTCACGGGTTTCATACACCTCAAATAGAGATGACAGGGTCTCACCCAATCTCTTGGTCAGTGTGGTCTTGCCTGTCCCGTCTATCCCTTCCAATGCGATGAAGAATCCACCCGGCACCTTTATACTATCAGCCATTACTTCTTTAAAGTATCCTGTAGCTTCTTGTAGTCGTCTAAGAACCTCTCCAAGCCATTATCGGTTAGAGGATGACTCAGCATCTGCTTTATAGCCTTATATGGTATAGTCGCCACATCGGCACCCAATAGGGCTGCGTGTAGTGTATGGTTGGGATGCCGTATGCTTGCCACCAGCACCTTAGTCTTGAAGCCGTAGTTCTCATAGATGACCTTTATCTGCTCGATGATGTCCATTCCGGTATGTCCGATGTCATCCAGCCTACCGATAAATGGTGATATGTATGTAGCACCAGCCTTCGCCGCCAGCAATGCCTGCAATGGAGAGAAGCAAAGGGTTACATTGGTCTTTATCCCCTCCGATGTCAGTATCTTGACCGCTTTCAGCCCGTCTAAGATGAGGGGTATCTTCACCACGATGTTTTTATCCATCTTGGCGTATTCTCTTGCCTCTCTGAGCATGCCTTCGGTATCCGTAGCGATGACCTCCGCTGAGATGGGACCATCCACGATATCACATATAGCATGAAGGATTTCGTTATAGTCCTTGCCTTCCTTGGCAACTAAGGATGGGTTTGTGGTGACCCCGTCTATGAGATTGGCGTCCCATAGTTCTTTGATATGCTCGATGTTGGCACTATCGATGAAGATTTCCATGGTTAATACTCCTTATATGCCTTTTTAGATAATGACTTATAGCCATTATTATCAACCTGTTTGAATGAAAATTTGCTTGATATAAGATAATTAAAGGAAGGATTAGTTCAAAATAAAGGGTGAGTTTTATATGTTTATGTATATAGTCCGACTATTTAACTGTTTATGGTTTTGAACAGGCTGGTATATGAACCTTTGATAGCAGGTATCAAGGAAGACACAACCGATATTATCACTCCCAGCCATAAGAACAATTGCGACCGGGTATAATCAAAACTGAAGATGCTACTAAACGACAACTCCTTGGTGAACTCGCTTTCACTGCTGAATATCAAGGCGGTGAACTCATCCGATAGATTATCCAGCAGGAAGTCGAAATTGGCGGGTAGGAAGTCCGTTATCAGCCAAAGACTGAAGAAATAGGCTATGCTCGAGCATACTAATCCCACAAAAGCACTCTCCAAAACCAAAAGAAGTATTACCTTACCTCTGGTGGCACCAAAGAAGCGATACAAGCCTATCTCCTTACTACGACGGTTGATGATATACATAAATGAATAGAATATCGCTACCGCAGACAGAAGCAGAATAAGAACGCCTAAACCTATTACCAAAGAGCGTAAAGAGGTTACCGCATCGTTAACCACCTTGGTCATACCTCGTAGGTCCTTGAACTGTTTGTCTTCACGAAAGTTGTTTTTGGCGAAGAACTTTTCCAGTTGGTCTTTTAGTTTTACCGAAGATGCATCGGTGGTGGTGATAAGCACAGTGTCGAAGCCTTCCCGATAGTCTTCCCCCTCTAAGTCCATCTTATAAGCCTGAATCAGTCTTAGCGGTAATGACATAGTGAAAGTGAAGTTAATCGGAGCAGAACCCACGAACATGCATCGCTCCACCAGATCGTCTTCCGTTATCAGTGTGTAGTCATCAATCCGATATGGGTTTAACCTCTGAGTGTCCAGCTTAATCTGTCCGGAATCGCCATCCGTATCAGGTTTAATGGAGAACATACCCCCATCATCATCGGCTATCTGCTGACCTGCCTTGAAATTAAGAGCAGGATGTGGTTCTTCTCCCTCCTTCCATTCCTGGAATTGGGGTGCATATTGGTCGAAATTCCGGTTTAGATGTTCGTTGATGATTTTGTCGATGGTGTCAGTGTCGATGGTTTTTCCATCAGGGGAGGTGATTGTATCATTAACCGAAGAGAAGTTGAACATGCTTTTCCCCATCCTTAAGTCAAACTCATAACCCTTTACCAGCATCTCCCTTATATTAATAGACCCCAGACCTTCCGCTTCTAGAAAACTGTCTATTGCTTCGTAGATGAAGTTTGAGAAAAGGACAGGTGTCACATCGTAAGTCTTCCCACCTTTGGTTATTGTCGTCTTCTCGAATCCGTTGGTGAAATACTTTTCCCGTAGTTCCTTCTCAATATGAGGGTCGGCAAGCTCTTTGGGGACACCATTGCCAACTAAGCCCATTACCGTTTTTCTATTGAATATGGGTATCTTCATTATAGCTGATATCTGGAATGGGATATCGGTTAAAGGATAAACCTTTTTTACACCGTGGAAGTTCTCGATTTCCAGCATCTGCTCGAAAGTTATAAGCGAGTCATCCCCGGAAGGTAACTTCTCCCCGGTTATCTTTATCTCCTCGTAGCTGATTTGTCCGAGTATGCTGTTTCTGATGAGTCTCTCGAAGCCATCAGCCAGCGTGGTTGATACAATGAGGATACTAACCCCGAAGATGATACCGATACCAACCAACAGCTCCTTCAGGAAGTTCCTTCTCAGGTTGGTAAAGAAGACCCTTACTGTATTTATTATGTTTATTCCTATCTTTTTCAGTGTTTCCATTGTTTCATTCCTTTATCAAAAACATATAAAAATTCAATCAAATTTAATCTATCTGATGTAGCTGTTTATCCTTAAGCAGGAACTTTCTATTTGCATATTTGGTGAGTATTTCATCGTGGGTAACCACAATGAAAGTGATATACTTCTCCTGGTTCAATCTGCTGAAGATATCTACTATTTCTTGTGAGGTTTTCTCATCAAGGTTTCCCGTAGGTTCATCGGCGATAACGAGCTTCGGCTCTTTGATGATAGCCCTAGCGATGGCGACGCGTTGCATCTGTCCCCCGGATAAGATACCCGGATAATGGTCAGCCTTTTCTAGGAGTTCCACCGCTTTCAAAGCCTCCATAGCTTTCTTCCGGTGTCCCAACCCGGCATCAGAATGGAACTTAAGCGGTGCCATCACATTCTCGATTACCGTCTGATACGGTATTAAGTTGAAGGATTGGAAGACAAAGCCGATGAGCTTTCCCCGATGGTAGGATATGGTCAGGTCAAGCCTATTTCCCATGTCTACCCTCTCCAGGAAAACCCTTCCCGAAGTGGGCTTAATCAAGCAGGAGATAAGGTTCAAAAGCGTACTTTTACCGCTTCCGGACTTACCCTGTATGGTTATAAAATCCCCATCATTTACATCCAGATTGACTTTATCCAGAACATGGTTTACCGTTTTTTTAAATTTATATGTCTTGCTTACATCTTTTAGTTTTACTATCATGCTTTTCTTTCCGTTTCTGCTTTTTTTGGTTTTGTTAATTAAACAACACTTATCGATACTAAATCACATCACAAAATTTTAAACCAACTCTTTTCATGGAATAATAAAACAAAATCAATATTTAGGCAAGTTAAATATTAGTTGATTAGTCGGAAACCATCGTGAGACCAGCCTGATGAAATATTAAATTCGCATGCTAAGCGAAATTCGATTCCGTCCCTTATCTATGTCTATCACCTTAACTTTGACTATATCACCAGCCTGAACGATATCACGCGGGTTTTTCACAAAACGCTCGCTCATCTCCGATATGTGGCACAAACCGTCACTCTTAAGCCCTACATCGATGAAAGCACCGAAGTCCACCACATTTCGCACAGTCCCTTCCAAGACCATCCCCACAGCTATATCCTCTATGGTTAGTATATCAGAGCGTAAAAGAGGCATAGACAGGCTGTCCCTCGGGTCGAGATTAGGCTTCCTGATAGCTTCCACGATGTCGCTAAGGGTCATCTCGCCGATGTCCAGGTCTGCTGACATCTTCTTAATATCTACAGTCTCTCCCTCTTTTATAGTACGATAGATGACCTCCGCTTCTTTGTAGTTCTCTGGATGAACCCATGTATTATCCAGGAAGTTCTCTGAATCAGGCACTTTGAGGAAACCTGCCGCCTGTTCAAAGGTCTTAACCCCCAATCCTGATACGGATAGCAGTTCCTTCCTTGACTTGAAGATGCCATGCTCCTTACGATAGCCGGTTATCTTCTTCGCTACATTGCTACCGATACCCGAGACATACTGAAGCAAAGCATAGGACGCTGTATTGAGGTTGACCCCCACCCGGTTGACGCAGGACTCGACCACCCTTAGCAACTCTTCCTGAAGCTGTTTCTGATTGACATCATGCTGGTATTGACCAACGCCGATGCTCTTCGGGTCTATCTTCACCAGCTCCGATATCGGGTCTAACACCCTTCTGGCGATTGAGACAGCACCACGCACCGTCACATCGAGGTCGGGGAACTCTTCACGGGCAAGTTCTGATGCGGAGTAGACCGATGCTCCTGCTTCCGAAACCACTGCATACTGGCACTTCAAGCCTTCCGCCTTTATCATATCGCTTACCAGAGCCTCCACATCTCTGCTGGCTGTTCCGTTACCGATTACGATTACTTCAACGCTGTACTTCTTGACCAACCCTGCCATCTTGCTGATGGATGGGTCTCTCTTCTGTTGGTAGATGAGGTCGTGGGTGATGAGGTCACCTTTAGTATCAATCACCACCAGCTTTGACCCTGTCCTGATGCCGGGGTCTATCCCCATGATGACCTTACCCCGTAGTGGCTTTTGCATGAGTAGCTTGCGCAGGTTCTCGGAGAAGACAAGTATCGCCTGTTGTTCTGCTTCTTCGGTGAGTATGTTTCGCACTTCCCGCTCTATCGACGGTTTGATGTGTTTCTTGTATGCTTCGGTTACTGCCTTCAGCATGTATGGGTTATCGTTGGTATCATCAATCCAGTATGAGAGGTGCTTATCCATGAGGAACTCATCGGGGAACACAACCTTAACGGAGAGCCTTTCCTTCTTCTCACCCCTGTTCATAGCCAGCACTCGATGTGGCTTTATGGATGAGATCCTTTCCTCGTAGTCCTCATACATCTTGAACTCTGAGTCGTCCTCCAGCTCCTTCCCTTTGGACTTTATGATGCCCTTTAGCATGACCTGTTGACGGATGTAGCCTCTGGTGTCCGGGTCAAGGCTTACCCTTTCGGTTACGATGTCGATAGCACCGTTAAGGGCTTCCTCTTCACTGCCTACGCCCTTCTCTTCATTGATGTATTCACCGGCATAGGCTTCCGGGTCTGCTGTCTCCATGATGGAGTCGGCTAAAGGCTCAAGCCCCCTCTCGATGGCTTTAGAGGCTTTGGTCTTGCGTTTCTTTTTGTAGGGCAGGTATAGGTCTTCTACATCCTGCAGTTTGCCGGCGGATTGGATTTTAACTTTGAGTTCGGGGGTGAGTTTACCCTGCTTATCGATAGCGGAGATGACCTCCTCCTTTCGTCCTTCTAGCTTCCTCATGTATTCGAGGTTGTCCTGAATGCTGTTCAGCTGGACTTCATCCAAACCGCCGGTTCGCTCTTTCCGGTATCTTGCGATGAAAGGGATGGTGTTGCCATCGTCCAGCATCTCCACAACGCTGTTCACGCTTCTATCCGGTATGGATAGGGTTTCGGCTATCTTTGTAATAATATTATCCATTTTGTTTATTGCTCCTGCTTTGTTAAAAGTGGTTGCCATATGTTTATGAATCCTAACTGAACAGGATTTTACCAGAACACATTCACGAAGTCCTTATATTCGACGGTTTTGCCCTTCATCTCTTCCTCAATGAAGTCATGTTCACCGATGACCTTTATCTTACGCTGTTCTATCTGCTCCACATCGAAGATGTTAACCGGGTCGAATTCGATGACGCTGTATCTCCGGAGTCTCTCCAGTACGAAGGCGAAATATAGCTTGGATACGTAGAGTGAGGACTTGTCATCGGTGAGTTTATCCCGGTTACCATCGTTGATGCCTTCTCTCACCGCATAAGCGATTAGCCCGAGTTTGAGAAACTCATCGGAGACCTGCTCAGGACTGCTTCTTCCAAGCATATCAAGCTTTTCTTCCGGTAGTTGTGTATTGTGTATGTTTATGTTGTTCTTTGTCCACTTGATGGTGGATTTTACTTCCTCGAGTGTCATTTTAGCTATCCTTGGTTAATCATGGTTTATACGAAAATGTATAAAAAATTCGGATTAACTTCAAACATTTCGAGAGGTTTGGCGAATTCTATTAACCAATCAGTGATTGTTCTTAGTGATAAACGAAAAAGGACGCATACTCATGCATCCCTCATCTTCATATTACCTTACATCCTACCACGAAGGAACAACAGATACAACAGGTTAATCACCGATACCAATGTCGCCGCGATATAGGTAATAGCTGCTGCGTTAAGTACCTTCTTTACTCCAACAAGCTCTCTATCACTAACCAAATCTGAACTATCTAATACAGCTACCGCCCTTCTCGTCGCGTCCAGCTCCACCGGTAGGGTGAATAAGTGGAACAAGACGGTAGCGATGAAGAAGATGATGCCGAGGTTAACCAGGAATGGGAACTGAGCAATGAAACCGATGATGACCAATGGCCATACCGCCTTGTTACCGATATTGGCAACGGGTAAAATGGCATTCCTAATCTTAATCGGTGTGTAGCCCTTCTTATGCTGGATAACATGTCCGCATTCGTGAGCGGCAACACCTACTGCCGCTATGGAGTTGCTGTTGTATACCCCCTGCGAGAGATTGACCTGCTTCTTTACCGGGTGATAGTGGTCTGATAGCGTACCGCCTATCATGTTTACCGATACATCATTTATGTTATGGCTATCTAGTATCATTTTAGCTATGCGAGCACCGGTCACCCCGTTTGCGGTGGCTACCTTGCTATACTTCTTGTAAGCATTGTTGATAGCTGCTCTGGCTACCAATCCGATAACCGTGGATACAATAAGAACTAGTAAATATGACCAATGGAAAAAGAACATATGTGACAAACCTCCTTTAAATTTAAATCTGTTACAGGCATAATCGTTTTTCTTTTATCATATAAAACACCTATTCTTACAAATTTAATCAAATAGTATCACCAATCAAACCATACATTATTCTGGGCAAACTTCTTAAAAACATAAAAAGCCTCTTTCTTGCTCAAATCAGTTCCATCAAACAAACCGCAATGGGTATGAGCCGGATGAGCAGACCCAGACTCAACCAGTTTGAAGAATAAAGCTAAGTGAATACCTAAATCATCGATGGTCTTTATGTATTGATTTAACCTCTCCGCCTGAAACTCTTCCGTATATCCTTCGTAAATGCTATTTGGACCACTGAACTCGGTTACAATAATTGGCGTATCCACTCTTTCATCAACGGACTGATAATACTTATCCCAATTCTCCACATCATCATACAGATGTATGTCCATTATGTCATAATGGGCATTCTCCAATACATAATTCACCCTCTCCATAAAAGCATCCATAGCCGGGTCGTCTAGTATATCCCGGATGTCATCCTCATCATAATAGTTACCATCTGTATCATAGAAAGATGTTAGATACCCATCAAAAATGGCTAAACCTATCAACCCGCCGATGGAGAGACCGCCCAGGACGACTCTGGTCTCCGGTGAATAGCTCTGCACAGCATCATAGACTATGTTGTGATATTTAACGAAGTCCTCTTTAGTACCGATATACCAGTATTCGGTGTTCCATTCGTTGCCGAACTGTATCATATCGATACGATTGGGATACCTTTGGAGAAGATTCTCTATATAATCGATAAAATCATTATCATCCAAGAAAAGAGCCGAGTATTCATTAGTCCAGTCCGGGTCATTCGCCCAGTCAGGACCTTTAGGGGTGATGGTCATAACGATATGATAGCCGTAGTAATCGACAAAGTCCAATCTGGTATCCAGTGGCGACCAGTTGAAGTTGTCCTGCTCCGGCTCCCTCAATTCCCAGTGTTCATCCATTCTGAAGCTTTTAACATTTAGTTCATCGAAAGCATCTTTGGTAAAAATCTTCTCATCTCCCCCACCCATCGGCGGATAAGATATACCCAATTCCAAATTCTCCAAGTTGTAATCCGTATCATCGACATCACAACCCGTTATACCGGTAAGAACGGTTAATATGATAAAGAGTGTAAATGAGATAATCCATCGAAAAGCTTTCATTATTAAATACCTCTAATCGTAATGTTTTTATATACAGTAAAAGTTATAATTATATTATAGTTGATTTAATAACAATCCATAATTTGATAGAATCCTCACCTAGCCTCTCCTTATTAAGGAGAAGGAAAAGTAAAATTGTGGGTATATTTTATCCAAATTTTTACGAATACTTCTCCCTTAGCAAAGGATGCATCTCCAAAGGAAACGAAGATAGATGAGGGATTCTAAAAAGTAATGAGATTAACTATAAACATAATAATAAAATGGATTTATTGATAATCATCTTAAGAATCAATCAATATCCAAGGGGGTTGATAACCATGACTATATTAGAAACCGATAGGCTTATTATAAGAACATTAACCGAAAGCGATGCAGACTTCATATACCAGCTATGGAGAAACCCGAAAGTAATGAAGAATGTCGGTTTCCCTCATGGACTAAACATAACCAAAGATGAAATCATCGATAGATACATCAACCGGGAAGATAAATCAGGATTGGAGTCTCTGCTAGTCGCTACGAAGAAGGACACCGATGAAGTCATCGGGGAATGCTACATGGGTCTACCGGATGAAACCGGTGTGAGTGAGACGGATGTTAAACTGAGTCCTGAGTTTTGGGGGAATAAGTATGGTGCGGAGATTAAGAGGGGGCTTGTCGATTACATATTTACCCATACAGACGCCGTGGGAGTAAAAGCCACGCCTAATGTTGAGAATATCGCATCGCAGAAGATGCAAGAGTCCGTTGGGGCTGAGAAGGTTGGTGGTATAGAAGTATATGAGTTCCCCGAATCGATGAGGAAGTTCACAATACCGGTTAAGCATTATACATATATCGTATATCGTAATGGATGGGAGAAAGAGAAGGAGAAAGCCTGAGCAGATTGTATTAAGAAAGCTGGAATAAATTCGTAAGTTTGTTTAACCATCCATCACCATTATTGGATAGCTTCTTGAAGAACTTCTCTATATCTTCGGTAACCCTGACCGTGCTGTTGACCATAGGGTTTCCTTCCTTGGTTATGTATATAGTATCCTTTATAAACTGGCTTATATTCTGAACGAGACCAGCCACCGGATAAACCTGAAGACCCGTTCCTACAATAAAGAGCAGGTCAAATTTATAATTACGCCAATTCTCATAAAAGTGGTGGAATTGCTGAGGTAAGCCTTCACCGAAGAACACCACATCGGGTTTCATCAAACCTCCGCACAACTCACATGTTAGCACATCCCCGGTATATACCGGCTCTTCCTCTATATGCCCACAGCTAAGGCATCGAACTCTGGTCATCGAACCATGGGCAGCGATTACATTGGTTGAGCCTGCCTTCTGATGTAGTCCATCTATGTTCTGGGTAAGTATCGTGACTTCATGGTCTTTTTCCAGCTGTGCAATATACTTATGTGCTATCGTAGGTTCATAATCCTTCTGGAGGTTAGGGGAAAGCTTATAAAAGAGTGAGGGGTCCTTCATGAAATAGTCAATATCAAAAACAATTGTAGGGTCTTGTAAGTTATACTTCTTGCTGACCATCTCGTATAATCCGCCACTGCTCCTGAAGTCCGGTATGCCTGCCGCTGTAGATATGCCTGCACCGGAAACCACAAGGATATTCTTAGCTTTCTCGATAAGGTTTTTGGTTTCGTTTATATAGTCCATAATTTCCTCTATTCTACACAAAACTTTACCAATTATATATAATAAATTTTTATGGTAAGTATAGAATTAAATGATTTATTAATATATAAAACACACCTATGGTATAATCATAACTAATTTATTCTCTATCTAACATAATCTTAATAATTCACACAAAAATTCATCCAAAACCATAGACTTAAGCATAATAAATTTGACATAAGATAAAAAAATAAACAAAATAATAAAAGATTGTGTTTAACAAGATATTGAATATCTGTAAATCCTGAAAAATGAATTAGACAGATTACTAAAAATAAAATTGGAGATGTATTACTTATGAATAAACAATTATTTAATATCATTATCATTTCAATCTTAATCCTGACTATATCATTGGGCTTCTTATCATGCGGTGAAGAGAAAGACGCTAAGGACGAAGACACCATATTAACCGAAGAAGAAGAAGAACAGTTCACGGATATGTCACTAGATATCAAAGTCGGTGTTATATACGGAGGGTACGGCACTTTTGCCCAAGGTCCTAACGAGATGGCTCATCAGGGAATCATTAAGGCTCAGGAGGTCTTCGACTTCCAGCTTACCGAAAGAGAAATAACCGAAGACATAGCCATGGATGTCGCCCTTACCCAGCTTGCAGAAGAGAATGACCTCATCATCGGCGTAGGAATGGACGTGGCTAGGTCTATCTATTCAGATGTGGGAAGAAAGTTCCCAGATAAAACCTTCGTGGTTATCGGCAGGAGAAGCCAGTTCTACGATAAAGATAATGTAGCATCCATGCTGTTTAGAGAAAACGAAGCGGCATACCTCGCCGGCATAATCGCAGCGCAGAAGTCACAAAGCGGTAAGATTGTCTATATAGCTTCTTTCCCAACAGACTCCACCGAGCGTTATAAGATAGGGTTCTCCAGAGGAGCTAAACGGGTGAACCCGGATATACACATCATCACAAGAACCGGCTCACCGGAAGACAACCCGTCTTCAATCCGCACCAGCCTCGTTGGATACTTCGATATGGGCTTCGATGTAATCTTCCTCACCGCCAACGAATGGAGGCAGACCGTTCTCGAACTCGCATCTGAATACGATGCTAAAGTCATCACCGAGAATGGATACTTCTACAAGGAAGCCCCCGACACAATTATCAGCAGTATATCGAGGGGATATGACGCCATGATGTTCGAAATAATGCGGTTAAAGGCAAAGGACGCCCTCGACACCGATAGACCGATATATGTGGGAATAAGAAAGGGCTTCGACTATATCATCCCGCCGGAGGAAGGCGAAGGCTTATCCGAAAACATGATGAAGACACTACATGATGTTAAGATAGATTTAGCAAACGGTGAAATCAACTTCCCCGAGCTGAAGGCATTAGACCCATTGAATAGAAGATAAACAAGTTCATCCATAAATTGTGCATAGAGTCTAATGCTGAGAAAACCAAGCTAAATATGAAAAAATATTCTTCATATATATTTACTTTATTTTATCTAGCTATTATTTTTCGTGGTATAATGAATCTTTATTTCAAAAAGGAGTTTAACCATGAAACGAATAATTATTTTTTCTATCCTTATTCTTTTAGCATTAGTGACAGCATTTTGTACACCATCAGAAATACCGATAGAACTTATCCAGGGAGAAACGGAAATCGAGAATGGGGGAAGCTATACCTTTGAAAGCACTGGAGAATACATCATCTTCACTATCGAAAGCGTTAGCGGAGAAGACCTGACCATTACCGATATATCCTTATCAGGAGAAGGTATGGACGCATTCTCCATTAACGATGAGAACACAGATGGAACAATCGAACCACTCGACTCTTACGACTTTGGTGTAGGTTTCTTCCCCACAGGTGAAGGAGACTTCACCGCCACCGTAACCATCTCGGTAGAGGGCTACTCTAACGGCTATACATTCGATGTGAGCGGGTCTTTCCAGGACACACCTCCCACAGAAAACGACTGGACAGAGCTAAACCCGCCTACAAACCCAGACGGCAGAAGCAACTCTACTATGATTTATGCTGGAAACGGAAGAGTCATATTATTTGCTGGGGATAACGCCGATGATGGTTTCCTAGGCGATATGTGGATGTATAATGTTTTTGCAAATACATGGACCGAGATTACCTACGAGGGAACAGAAACACCAGGAGAAAGAAACAATCCCAGAATAACCTATATAGAAAACGATAAAATACTACTCTTCGGTGGTAATAACATAGTGTGGACGAAAGATGAACTAAATGACACCTGGATATTCGACCTAAACACTAAAGAATGGACTGATGTAACCCCTACCGGAACAAATCCTCCACCAAGACATAGCCATGAACTGGCTTATATTGGTAATGATAAAGTGATACTCTTTGGGGGAACTGACGCTTCAAACTACTTTAATGATGTATGGGAATTCGATACCTCAACCAATGAATGGACAGAGTTGATGGCTAACGACCCCAGTCCCACTGGTCAGCCGGATGTAAGGTCATCACATACTATGTCATACATCGGTGATAATAAGTTGTTGGTCTTCGGTGGTTCTCAATGGGTCAGTGACCTCATCTACTTTGATGATACCTGGATATATGATGTAAGCAGTAATACCTGGACAGAAATAACAGGAGCTACCCCCCCTCTAGACAGACAAGGACACGGCATGGCTTATGATGATGTAAACGACAAGGTCGTGGTCTTCGGCGGTTTCTCCGATACAGCATCTGATGAGATGGATGATACTTGGGAATTTGATGTAGCAACGGAAACATGGACCGAGACTGACACATCCACTTCTCCACAAAAAAGGTCTAGCTTAAGAATGGTATATACTGGCAACAGCAGGATAATCATGTTTGGTGGTGATGAAGGCTTTAACCCTTCTACATACTATGAGAATACATGGGAATACGGAGTAACCACCAGCGACTAGATATCTGTTATGAAAAGAGCTTTCTAATAAGAGCCAACAGACCGCCCCTGTTTAGCTTGTCTATCTTATGATAAAGATTGTCGAACTCGCCGGGTAGGGGTTTCTTTGATGTTAGGAATGACTTTACCACGAATACATGATAGCCATACTTCTTGGCAAACCTTTGCTGAGCAGGGTTATCATCGATTAACACATCACCCTTTATCTTTTTTATATTCTTGATACCGTCCGCACCTTCCGTGTCGTAGTCTTCCCGCGTGATGATACGTGAAAAGTAGTTACGCAGTTTATGTTCCTTGAGTATATCGTGAGTTCTAAATTTGACTGAGTTAGTCCATAGGATGAGGTTATGTCCATCCGCTTTCAACCTTTTGAGCAAGTTCAAAGCCCCGGTCGAAGGAGCTTTCCATTCTCGTTGACCAGTGTATTATCCAGGTCAAACACTATAACCATATAAACACTCCTGTTAATTGTTTAGCAACTGGTCCTGTTACTTTTAATACAAACACTATAACCATATAAACACTCCTGGTCTGGTTTAGCTTTCTTCATCCACTTCGGTTAGTTCTTTGGTAGAGGCAAGCTTATCATTTTCGGAAGCGGTTTGAGAGAAATTGAATTGAGATACAACCTGATTTACCGATTCTATAGATTTGAGAGTTAAGTCCATGCCGGCTTTCAGCGACTCGATAGACCTGGTTATGTTCATGACGGATTGGTTCTGGTCTTCGGAAGCCTGCGTGATGTCTTCTGATGATGAGACTATCAGCTGGAACTTTTTACTAATCTCGGTGCTTTTATCCTTCTGTATGCCGGCTAGTTCTTTAATCTTATCTGCGGATTCGACCATATTGGATATGGAGGTACTGATTTCGTTCGCCCCGATGTTCTGTTCCTTAGAGGCGCTGGCTATCTGGTTCATGAAATCAGAGGAGCTTTTAATCCCCTCCAGGATGGTTTTGAATGCTTTATTAGCTTTATTAGAGAGGGACACACCTCTATCCACATACTCGGTCATCTTAGTTATATGCTCGACGATGTCCGAAGCACTATCTCCGGAGGTTTCGGCGAGTTTTCGTATCTCCTGTGCGACAACGGCGAATCCTTTCCCGGCTTGACCGGCATGAGCCGCTTCTATGGATGCATTCATAGCGAGGAGGTTGGTCTTCTTCGCTATGGCACTTATGCTCTCGATGAGTTCAGCTACCTGGTCGGAAGCCTGCTTGATATCGTTTATGGCAATGGTACTGTCCGAGATATAGGTGGAGCCTTCTTTAGCTTCCTTAAGCAAGGCATTGGATACTTTGTTGGAATCGCTGACCATATTGCCGATGCTCTTGATGGATGATATCATCTGTTCAATGGCAGCGGATGACTCTTCCACATAGGAAGCCTGGTCTGATACATTCCTGTTTATGTCGTTTATCGAGTCTATGATGTCTTTGATACTCTTTTCGGCAGTGTTTATGTCATTGTTTTGGTTTTGAGAGAGTTTGAACACATTATCACTCTTCTGGTTAATCATCTTAATGTCTTTCTCCACTGAAGAGACCGAGTCAGTTACTTCCTCCACGGAGCCTGTTATGGTTTTGGTTTGCTTGATGATGGTTTTCATCTGTTGTTCTTGCTGTCCTAAGAGGTGGTTAAAATCATGGGAGACCACACCCAGCTCATCGACAGATAAGATGGTTATCCTTTGTGATAGGTCTTTCTCACCGGAGATCATATCATCCATCTTCTTCTTGACAGAATCTATCTGAATCCTATAATCCCGTGAAAACATAAAGATAAAAAATATGGAATAAAGACTTAAAATGACAATGGCTATAATCGAAGTAAAGATTTGAGACTGATGGTTCTGATAAGGCTTGTTCATCCTTTCAATTTCGAAAACTCCATCAAACCTGGTCATAAACTCTTCCGCTTCTTCCTGAACCAAGACATTATCCTGAGTAAATTCAAGATATCGGTTCATTAGTTGTATTCTGTTTTGGTATAATTTGATTTGGTTTCGTATCAATTCCTCATCTTCCTCGGAAATCTTCTGGACGGTATCGTCTATGTTGTTTTCCCCTTTAATGTATGAAGTAAAAGAGTTTATCCATGCGGAGTTTAAGCCGGTATATGTGACTGAATTGGAAGTACCCAGCCATATTGCGGTTAATAGGCTACTGGAGAAGATAACAAATGAGAGGACCACCACGATTAGCTTTTGGGTCATGCCTACCCTTCTTTTTCTCTTATCCATTTCGGTTATCTTTAATTTATCTTTCAAGGTAGATACACTTAAATTAATCTTGACAGTCTGTATAATGGCACTCATCATGAGGGTACTGGCTATTAGTATGGAACTTAGGATAATGTCGTCCGAGAAAGCCTCGTATTTCCATTTCCCCAGACTGCCAACCGTCTCCTGCATAACATATAAAGATACGATAGAAATGATAATAGCAATAACCTGGGTGAAGATTATCCGGATTAATAACTCATAATGGTGTATCTGTATATCCATCTCCTGCTTCTTGGTCATGTATCTGTTTATCTTAATGGATTTTTGGATGCGGTCTATCTTTTTAGCTTTTGAATACGGTATAAATGCGATTATAAAGAATATAACCATGTAAATAGCAAAGATAAAAGAGAGGCTGGGGAGTCCTACATAAGGAAATATCTCCGGTTTTGCTAATGTTGAATCTACTAAAAATGTAATAACAATAATGATAGTGGATAGGAATAGATTGATTAGAAATGAAGTTAAGAATACAGTTTTACCGAGTTTTAGCTTTAATGTTATATTTTCTGCTATATACTTAAATATTTTGTCTACCTTCATAATGGTTTACCATCCTTGAGAATCATATAATCATAATCTCGTTAAATTAAAAACATAACAAAAATTTGAATTGATAACAATGAAATATAGTTAATGATTATAAAATCCATATGAATAATCTCTATTCTAAATAGAATTTTGCTGATAAGATTTTAATGAGATTTTAATAAAAAAATTCA
>CAYUUC010000050.1:0-18234 GCA_964447635.1 uncultured Spirochaetia bacterium | reverse complement strand
GGTTAATTATCTACTCAAACAACCTAATGCAATACTTAATATGTATGTTGATAATGTGTTATTCAATAAATAGACATAATCATTAATCAACTACCAATCTTTTGATATTTAATTAAGAATTCTTCTTAGCCATTTCAATCTGATGGTCTATATCATAAAGTTTTCTAACACCAGTTTTTTTCTCTAAAACCCTAAAAAACATTGTTTTCCTTCTTTTAGAGGATAATTCTTGGTCTAATCTCTTAACCAGTTCTTTAGGCAATGCTTTCTTACCTTTTTCTATATCATCTTTGAAAGATGGCACTCCTAGATAATCTCTTTTATAAACTTCTCTCCACAGTAAAAGATTATCCCTACCATATTCAGCTAATAATTCTCTTAACAATATACCCATCTGGTCGTTTAGTTCAATATTCTTTTTTGATGTATCAGTAGATTTATGAACAGTATGTCTTATACTCGGCATTTATTAATCCTCACTTTTTCTTTTTATATTCATTAATATCTAAATCGAAAAATATAAAATAAATACAAGGATAAAGCAAATTTATCCAATAGAAATGTATGTAAAAAAATCATATTATTCATTTTTATTCAAAGGAAATGTTATCGTAACAGCAGTCTTATCTTTATATCCCCAGATATCATAATGTTTATATGGAATAATATCCAAAGCATATAACCTGGCATCAATCATTGCTGCTCCGAATCCAGCAGATTCAGTATCATCGATATTTTCAATATAAAAATTATGTTCCTCTCCTCTTTCTTTATACTGTCGGAAGGATTCTCTTTTTTCTCGTATTCTCTTTAAGTCGGAAGGGAATATTGGAGCTGTATTTATAACATCGATAATCAAAGACCTATCATCTCCAGAGATTCTGAGATAAACTTTAATATTTTCTTTCTGGGCATGTTTGGCTGTCTTTAAGGCATCACTAATTCTTTTCTTTTCTTCATCATTCAAATCTCTATTTTCTTTGGCAGCATCGTCTTTAATCTTAGTAACAGACTCCTCACCGGTAAGAGTAGCTCTAACTTTCCTTTGTACTTCCATCATATCAATTAAGTTAATATATTTCTCTAATTCATCTTCGTCTTTTACAATTCTGTTTAGTTCTTCGTTTATGTTTTTAACTCCTTCATCCTGAAGGATTTTCTTAATTTCTTCTCTTACAAATAGATATTTATAGTTAGCTTTTATCGCATTAAATATTAGTTCTATAAGAGAGGAGAAGACATCTTCTCCCATATGTTCTGCTCCATGTTTTTTTAATAATTCCTTAACAATAAATCTCAGGCTTTGCTTTCCCTGTTTAGCCACACGAATAATATTAACTTCAATTAAATCTCTCTGGTCAATGATTTTCTTGAATTTGTCTTCCTGCCTGTTGATATCGTCCATATTAATCAATACTCCTTTTATGTTAAAGTATCAGGTAACTTATTTTATATAAAAAAATGCTTTTCAAGATACACATAATATATAATTAGTTAAATAATAAAATCTTTTATAAGATACAAATATCATGTATAAATTTACCAAGTACGGTTAAATCTTAGTTAATTCTATTCTTAATTTTACACTGAGATTTTCCCTATTTGGTATAATAATTACGATGTCATTTTTAGTATCAGGAAAATAATTAGAATTTTCTATAAACCAGCAGAATCCTGTAGAAGTTTTATAATTAATGTTTTTGCTTACTTTTATAATTTCTTTACTTGTTTCTATATCCTGTTCATAATCCGATATTAGTTCTATTTTTTCTGGAATCATTTCCTTATCTAAATCTTTGAGAATTAGCCTAATAATTTTATATTTTGGAAAATATTTTCCAGTTCTCTTTATATTAAAACTAATAAAATTTCCTTCAAAATGATATGAATAATCAGTCTCTGAATAAATATTTTTTTTATAATCATTACTAAAACCGTCATCCTCATATAGAGTGTAATCTCCAACTTTTTCCCCATTCCTATCTATATAGACACTCATCATTAAAGGAGATTTATCCAAACCATCAGTGTTGAGCTTTATATCCTCATATGTCGGTATGATAGAGCCTTTACGGATAAACAATGGCAATATATCCAATGGTGCTTTCACTAAGACCTTCTTCTTACCTTTTATCTCTTCTCCGGTATGATAGTTAATCCATTTCCCTTTCGGTAGATAGACATATTTATGCTCTGTCTTCTTCTCCAATACAGGAGAAACGATTATATCATCACCTATCATATACTCATCATCAATCTCATAACTCATTAAATCATCAGGATAGTTTAAGAATACCGGTCTCATCACTGGTAGACCTTCTTTGTGGGAAAGGTAAAACAGGTTGTATAGATAAGGCATCAAGCTATACCTAAGTGATATATATTTACGGGATATATCTTCTACATCCCTGCCAAAAGACCATGGCTCTTGTTCCTTTGAATATAGGATGGTGTGAGTTCTAAAGAATGGTGTTAAACAAGCCATCTCTATCCATCTAGCATAAAGCTCTTTAGTTGGGTGTCTACGCTTCTTTATAACATCCACTAAAAGCTTTTTTAGACGATAAGTAAAACCACCCACATCAGCACCACAAAAGCTAACACCGGATAAGCCCAGTGTCAAAAGCATAGGGATGGTTAACCTTAGATGCCTCCAATTAGATACATTATCTCCAGTCCATACGCAAGCATACTTCTGGATACCAGCAAAACCGGAACGGGTAAGAATAAAGGGTCGATCATCCGGTTTCTCAGTCATTATACCCATCTTAGTAGCAATAGCCATAAAGTTTGCATATAGATTCCTCAAAGCCTTATGAGGATAGGTTTTACCTTCATATTCATGATACATGTCTGGATTATCCACATTGGAGTTGTCACTTATCTTTAATACAGGTTCATTCATATCGTTCCATATTCCAGAAACACCGGAGCGGATCATCGATGCAACCAGTCCAGCCCACCATTCACGGGTTTCCTCCTTGAAGAAGTCAGGGAAAGCGGTGATACCAGGCCAAACTTCTCCATAAAAAACCTTCCCTTGGGAATCCTTACAGAATAGTGATTTATTCAAACCCTCTTTATAAATTCGAAAACTCTCTTCCTTCTTCACTCCAGGGTCTATGATATTTACAATATGTACACCTCTATCCTTCAGATACTTAAGCATATTATCCGGTTCTGGAAAATGCTTATTATCCCATGTAAAAACTCTTTTACCGTTCATGTATTGAATATCGAGATGCATCACATCACATGGTATATCCTTTTCTTTGAAGGTCTTTTCCAGTTGTAGCATCTTCCGGCTATCTTTATAACCCCACCTAGATTGGTGATATCCCAAAGACCATAAAGGAGGCATATCCATCCTACCAGTAAGCCTAGTAAAAGTTTGGATGATTCTAGCCGGGGATTTACCATATATAAAGTAGTAGTCAACCTCTCCTCCTTCACTTACAAAGGAAAAAGAATCGATATTGGTGAAATCCACTATAGTCTTATATGTATTATCCGAATATAAACCATAGAACGAACTTTTAGCAGGGTCATTCGAAGGTTTGCATGCCATTATAAAAGGGATGGAAAGGTATAATTGCTTTTCGGTATTATACCCAAGAGCATCGATATTGTATAGAATAGCTTTCTCTCCTCGGAGCTCTGTTTTGCCGAATCGCTCCCCCAAACCAAAATAGAACATATCTTTAGCTATATTCTTTCTAAAGCCAATCTGTTCATCCTGGTAAAAGAATGCCGATTCTATATCTTGGGATAATAACTTTTGGTTTTCATCTAATAAAATAATAGTGGAATCTTTTATATCAATTCTAATAGAAAGTTTTGGAGTGGATATCAAAAAAAAATCATCATATTCTTTAAATGATATGTTATCCGGTGATGCTTTCTCTACCAAATCTTTATCTATAATCGGTGATGTATAATCGCTGAAATGTGGTTTTTGAGTAGCTCTAATCCTGATTACATCTGGTCTAATAATGCTAATTCTAATTAATCCATTATCTGATTGAACATCAAATTGATGTTGCTTTCTTTGTAAATTTAATATTTTACCACAATAAGTCATAATTAATCCCTATAAAACTCTTCCTATTTGTTTTACTATGTTATATAATAATAATTTATTCTTGGTATCGTTTATTTTATCAATTAAGTTTGAGAAGAATTTTTTATTTTGATGGGATAGGATTATATGATTAGCTCTTTTATGGGAATATTGGAAATTTTACTTACTTCTTTTTTTAGGAAATTCCAATATTTTTTGCAACCCCTTTTTAACCTACCATTATCGTCAAATTGAATATAAGAATTGGTTTTTATATTTTTATCCGAGTAGAAAGCGAAGCTGAATGCCTTGATAAATTTATTCTTGTTATCCTTTTCTACCCGTTGTTTCCAATACCATATCTCATGAGCTAGCCCTTTGATATGTTCTTTAGCTTCTGGTTCTATATAACCAGGATTCTTAGACCTAGCCTTTATAACTGTATATGGCTCTAAATCAAAAAGATGGTATTGAAAGTTTTTTTGTGATTTTGTTTTTTTAACAGGCTTACGATTAAGATTCTTTACTGTGGTTAATATAGTATTTTCGCCTTCATTTATAAACCGTTCAGCTCTTTTAATGGCTTTAATGAAAACTTGCTGGGTCAATTCTTTTTTATATGCTTTATAGTGTCCGAAGACGGACATATCAGGTATTACCTTATAAACAAAAATGGAGTTTTCATATGATATACCATATTCATGGTCAGGTTTAAAGAATAACCTTACAGGTTCCCTCTTTACAGAAGCATATTCCCAGATCAATCGATAGAAATTCTGTCTAGTCTGGTCTATCCAGTTGTAATAATCATGCTTATCATCTATATTAGTTATATTTTCTTTTATATTCCCTTTTTGTATATGGTTATTACTCTTCATACTTTACTATAACCTTATTTCATATAGTAGAAATTGTAATTAAAGAGTAGTGGGAAAGTCAAGAATATTTTGCTAGCTTTTCTCGCTTTTGCTAATTAAATGAAGGGGGCTAATCTTTATCTTTCTTTACCTATAGGGAGTTAATAAAGTCAAATTGATAATGAAGATTTTTTTAAATCTCTTGAAAAAAAATATTATTATATAGAAAATTCGATAATGTTAACATCACTTTTTGTTGAAATAAATCCTAAGACTAATATAATTCATCAACCACTAAATCACATATCTGTTTTAGATACACAGAATCTTCCTCAGAAAAAGGATTTATGGTATGTGAATCAATATCAAGCTCTCCTAATAGTATATCATTTTTCATCATCGGTACTACTATCTCAGATTTGGTCTCCAGACTACATGACAGATAATTATCCTCTTGGGATACATCCTGAACAACGAATGTTTCCTTTTTATCCGCAGCCTGTCCGCAAATCCCCTGTCCAAATTTTATCCTGGTATGTTCAGTCTCCGCTCCAACATATTCATATAAATCCAGCCAACCGTCTTCAGAAGGGTCTATGAGATAAAACCCTACCCAATTATAATAAGGTACTTTATTTTCCAGTAATATGCATATTTCTTTTAGCTTATTATTAATGGTTATATCATTTTTTAATATTGTTTTTACCTCTTCTATTATTACTTGAAAAACTTTTGCTTTATCGGTCATATTAATCTCCAGCAGTATTATATATATATGTATTGTTAAGCTTACTATTATAATCTATAAATCTTATTAAAAATTAACCATTAATTACAAAAAAGCAATAAGGTTTATTATTTTTAATGATGAGCCTAGTAATATATAATATCAATTTCATATGATTTATGGAAAGATCATCGCATATCGACAGACTCGATAACCATGTAGTCGAGATGAACACACTTCATTAACTGCTTGATGTCCCATCGAGAAAAGCTCATGGTTTTTAAATCATTTGATTTTGGTATAAGAAATTAATAAATTAACCTAAGTATATAAACAAAAGATGTTATTTAGTTACATTTATCTATCAGATAATAAATAAACATATTGACAGGAAGCCAAGATGAATATCCTACTAATTGATGATGAAGAATTCACCCGAATAGAATTGGGAGAATTTTTACAAGATGAAGGTTATAATGTAATAACAGCTTCTGATGGAATAGAAGGAATAAAACTATTCCAGGAAAAACACCCTGAGATTGTATTAACAGATGTGAAGATGCCAAAGATGGATGGATTCATTGTACTGAAAAAGATTAAGACCCAGAAACCGGAAACTCGTGTTATTCTACTTACCGGTCATGGTGATGAAGAAATGGTTATCAGAGCTCTAAAAGAAGGGGCTAATGATTATATTAAGAAACCGATTAACCTTAACTATCTTAGTGAAAGTATGTTAAGAGCATCAGAATCCGTGAAAAGCCTTAAAAGAACAACCTTCAATGCCTCTTCTGTCCTAAATGTAAATCAAACCATAAAGATAGATAATAACCTGGATACAATTTACGCTGTTACCAACTATATAACCAATCTTAACTATGTTTATTTTAATAAAGCCGCTTGTGAAAAGATAAAACTTGCGTTGATCGAATCTCTTAGAAATTCTATCGAACACGGGAATCTGGAGATTGATTATGATGAAAAAAATAAACTATTAGAAGAAGGAAAATTTAACGAAGAGCTGAGAAATCGGTTGAATAACGAATACTACAAAAATAGGCAAGTAACCATAAAATACTTCTTAGATAATAATGAGGTAAGATATACCATCGAAGACCAAGGCAAAGGATTTAATTGGAAAAAACTCCCCAATCTTGATGACCCGCAAAACATATTCAAAAGAAATGGTAGAGGTATTATGCTGATTAAATTAATGATGGACGATACATATTTTAACGAAAAAGGGAATGTAATAACCCTGGTTAAGAAATGCGACCATGAAGACAATAATATACCGAAAAATGTCTGGATAAGCCATTACATACAAAATAAACATGATCTAAGGTAAACGGATGTATAATAAAATTTATGAAATAATAAAAAGTGCAGGTAAAATCGCCTTAAACTACTTCTTAGACCCAAGGAGACAAAAACCCCGCTTAAAAGAAGACCGAACCATCGTTACTGAAGCGGACTTCTCCGCTCAAAAATTCATCGTGGAAAAACTGGAAGAATTGACACCATCATATTGTATAGTAGGTGAAGAAACATCATCAAAGTTTACCAATAATGATATAAAAAAACTAAAAACAAGCCGATATGTATGGACTATAGACCCGGTCGACGGTACAGCATCCTTCTCTAATAATTTACCAAGCTGGGTCGTATCTTTAGGATTACTTGAATATGGCAAACCTATCGGGGGTTGGGTATATGCTCCGGTATGGGACCAATTCTACTACGCAATTCCTTATGAAGATAAAGCTTATTTAAATGGGGAAGAAATACCGAAAGTCCCTTATAACCTGGAAATCAAACATAACACCTGTTTTATGGTAGACTCTAAGACCTTCCGAGAATATTATATGGATTCATTTAAGGGGAAGGTTCGCTCATTCGGCAGTACAGCTTTTCACATTACGCTAGTCGCCGCTGGTACAGTGATTGGTGCAAATTCTATCCGAAATAAAATATGGGACATCGCGGGAGCTTCAGCTATAGCGGAAAGGTGCGGAGTAGAGCTACGATACATTTCAGGAAAAGATATTGACTATATTAAACTATTAGAACTAAACCACACTGAAGATATAATAATAACCTGCCATCCGAAGATTTTTAATAAAATATGTTCTTTATTTAAAACTATAAAATCTTTATCTAAATAAAAATAATAATATAATAAAAGCTAAATAACTTTTTGGATTATATGTATATGATTATTATTATATAAACCATTTTTGAGATTTTTATCAAGCAAAATTTATAATTTATTTTTATTTAAATATTCGTTAGGTTTTATGGATGGATTATAATAACAGTTTACACTATATCGAAATTGTTTATAAAGAAGGTATAACAGATGTAGAAGGTCAAAAGGTTAAAAATGAGGGAGAAAAATACCTAGGGATAAAAACCGGTGATATCAAATCAGGTAAGATATTTATCATTAAATATGATTTATCAATAGATAAAGTTAAGAACTATGCTCAACATTGCCTGCAGGACGATGTTATAAACGAATGTTATATCAATGAGCTATACCAAAATCCTAAGTATAAATCATACATACTGATATCAAAACTGCCCGGTGTTACGGATGATGAAGGTATTTCCGCTCAGAAGACCTTATCTGACTTTTTGAATCAACCGTTAGATACGAATACACAACATATCTTTACTCAAATGATTTTTATGATTGAAGAAAAGCTCAACCATGATGAACTAAAAGCAATAGCAGAAAAGCATCTTGGTAATAAACTTATCAATCATTTTGATCTGGGTGATATATCAAATATTAACATACGAGCTCCTGAAGTTATAATGAATATCGATGAAACTGTAGAGAAAATCGACCTGGATATAGATGACTTTTCCTTAATTAGACTATCCAAAAATAGATTGTTATCATTAAACTTAGAAGAGATGAAAGCAATACAAAGCTACTACCAAAATCCAAAGATAATAAAAAACAGAAAGAAAGCGGGTATCAGCTTACAACCTACCGACTGCGAGATTGAAATCTTCGCTCAAACCTGGTCTGAACACTGCAAGCATAAGGAGTTTAATGCTCTTATAACATACACAGATAAAGAAAAAGAAGAGACCAAGACAATCGATTCCCTTTTTAAGACTTACATCAAGGGTTCTACGGATAAGGTACAATCTTATCTAGAGAGAAATGGTAAGAATTGGTTGGTTAAGGTTTTCTCGGATAATGCTGGAGTGGTCAGGATTAATAAAGACTCTGTTTTCGTTTGGAAAGTTGAAACTCACAATTCGCCCTCAGCTATCGATCCTTATGGAGGAGCTATAACAGGTATTCTTGGCAATAACCGAGACCCGTTAGGGACTGGTGTTGGTGGAGGTAGGCTCTTATTCAATACCAATGTATTATGTTTCGGCTCTCCTTACTACGATAAGACCCTTTTAACCGGTCAGCTTCACCCAAAAAGAGTTTTTGAAGGTGTAAGACATGGTATTGAGGATGGAGGCAACAAATCTGGCATACCTACCGTCAACGGCTCTATCATCTTTGATGATAGGTATAGCGGGAAACCCCTTGTCTATTGTGGTACTGGATCAGTTATGCCTTCCTCATATAAAGGGAAGGACTCGTGGGAAAAGCGAATCGACCCCGGAGACCATATTATCATGGCTGGAGGTAGAGTTGGCAAGGATGGCATACATGGAGCGACTTTCTCATCGGCAGAGATTGATGAAAGCTCTCCCCAATCAGCTGTCCAGATTGGAAGTCCTATTACTCAAAAGCTGGTAGCCGATTTCATGGAAAGAGCTACAATAGAAGGGTTAATTAAATGCTCCACGGATAATGGGGCTGGTGGGCTGTCTTCCTCTATTGGCGAGTTAGCAGCAATAAGCGGAGGAGCAATCGTTCACCTGGATAAAGTCCCATTGAAGTATTCAGGATTGAAGCCCTGGGAGATATTCTTATCGGAGTCTCAAGAGCGGATGACCTTTGTTATTGAAAAAGACAAAATTGATAAACTCTTCGATTTAGCTAATGAGTATGAAGTTGAACTATCAGATATAGGTATTTTCACTTCTGAGGATTATCTTGATATTAGATATAAAGGTATTATGGTAGCCTATCTTGAACTGGATTTTTTACATAATGGTTTTCCCAAGAAGAAATTAGTAGCCGAATGGAGCAAACCCCCTCTATCAGAGCCTACTCTCCCCGAGATTAAAAACTATAATAATATATTATTAAAGCTGTTGGGTAGTCTCAATATATGTTCCAGAGAGAGAGTAATCAGACAATATGACCATGAAGTAAAGGGTAAGACTTTAATCAAGCCTTTGATGGGTAGAAATGGGAAAGTTCCACAGGATGCGGCGGTGATGCGGGTAGACTTTAGCTCATACGAAGGTGTTGCTATATCGAACGGTATAATCCCTCGTTATGGTGATATCGACCCTTATTCAATGTCTGCTGGGTCTTTTGATGAAGCTGTTCGACAAATCATCTCTGTAGGAGGTAAACTCCCTGAGACATCCAATGGTGAAAACCTATTTTGGTCGGTGAATGATAACTTTTGTGTGCCTGATTCGGTATACGATGCCCGGTCTAATCCAGATGGTAAGTTGAAACTAGCTAAACTGGTACAAATGTGTGAAGCCCTTTATGATATGGCAACATACTTTAATATACCCATGACATCCGGTAAGGACAGCATGAAAAACGATTTCAAAGCTGATGGAAAAAAGATATCTGTTCCGCCTACCATCCTCTATTCCATGGTAGCTAAGGTTGCCGATGTTCGAAAATGTGTAACCAGCGATTTCAAAGGAAGTGATGATCTTGTATATCTTCTGGGAGAGACATACAACGAGTTAGGTGGTTCTGAGTTTTATCGTCTATTCGATGAATTAGGTGCAAATGTGCCGAAAGTGAGGAAAGAGCAAGCAAAGAGATTATATCTTAAAGTTATCGACGCTAACAGCAAAGGGTTAATAGAATCCTGCCATGACCTATCTGATGGAGGATTAGCTGTTGCTTTATCAGAAGCGTCTTTTGGCATTAATTACGGTGTAAATCTTAACATAGAAGATGAGCACAATATTGGATTAAATGCTTGTTTGTTTTCTGAGTCTCATTCCCGATTTATTGTTTCGGTAAAGCCTGAGAATAAGAAATCTTTCGAGAAAGCATTAGGCAAGGATTTTACATTTCTTGGAAAGGTAACCGAAGAAAAACAGCTTAAGATAAGCTATAAAGATGAACTAATCATAAATATAGAAACGGATGCATTGCTGGAAGCATGGGAAAATGGTTTGGAGGTGATGGATTGAAACCAGTTAAATCTCTAATCATAACCGGTTATGGAATAAACTGCGAAGAGGAGATGGCAGCGGCTTATCGTATAGCTGGAGCTAATTCAGTCATTATTCATATAAATGAGATTTTTTTAAGGGGTTTTTCTATTCATGATTTTGATATTATTAACTTCCCTGGTGGTTTCTCTTTCGGGGATGATATATCATCCGGTAAGGTTTTAGCGAATAAGATTAGGTTTAAGAAACTTACTAATGGTAAAACACTCGTAGAAGAGATAAAGACATTCATAGATGCAGGAAAATATGTATTAGGAGTATGTAATGGATTTCAGATTCTCGTAAAAACTGGTCTACTTCCTAATACGAAAGGAGCTTTTACTCAGGAAGTATCCTTAACCCGGAATAACTCCTTGAAATTTGAAGATAGATGGGTCTATTGCAAAGTGCTGGACAATAGAAAGACCCCTTTCCTTAATGATATCGATATAATAAGATTACCTGTTAGACATGGTGAGGGTAAATTCATCATTAAAAATGACGCAGTGAGAAAGGATATCATTGATGCAGGGCTGAATTGCCTAAGCTATTGCGATGAATACGGTAACATCACTGCATCTTATCCCATGAATCCGAATGGATCGGAGCTTAACTGTGCTGGATTGTGTAGTCATGATGGACATATCTTTGGTCTTATGCCACATCCAGAAGCCTATCTGACACTGTATAATAACCCGGATTGGGGTAGATTGTTAAGGTATAATCCTAGTATGAGAGAAGATGGAGAAGGATTACGAATTTTTAAGAATATAGTAAAACATCTACGATTATCTTAGTTTAACAACTTAAATAGAAGGTAATTTAATTATGGAAAACAAATTAATTAAAATTAGAAGGGTTTTGATTAGCGTTTATGATAAAACAAATATAGCTCTTTTCGCTCAACAATTGAAAGAATTAGGTTGTGAGATTATCTCTACAGGAGGCACCAAAAGTGAATTAATAAAAAGCGGGATTGTAGTGACTGATATAAGCAGTGTTACAGGCAATCCTGAAGCATTTGGTGGTAGAATGAAGACTATTTCGTTTAATATAGGGTCTGCTTTGCTCTTTGATAGGGAGAAAGATAAGATAGAAGCTCAAGAATTGTCTATAGAACCTATTGACATGGTTGTGTGCAATCTCTATCCCTTCTCAAAAGTGCTTAAAGAGAAAGCGGATATAGAAACACTGATTGAGAACATAGATATAGGCGGACCAACCATGATTCGGGCAGCAGCAAAGAACTTTAAGTATGTCACTGTCCTTACAACACCTCATGATTATTCTAAGATTATAGAAGAGCTTCAAGACAACGATGGAGCGATTGGATACGCCTTAAGAAAAGAACTGATGCGTAAAGCATTCAACCATACTGCTGACTATGATGCACTGATAGCTCATGCCATGGATAAAGAAAACGGTGTTCATTCTCTGAGATTAGGTTTTAGCGATGGAAAAGCATTAAGATATGGAGAGAACTCGCATCAGAAGGCAATGTATTTCAAAGAGAATGGTTATATAAACTCTCTATATGATATGGATGTTCTACACGGTAAAGAGCTTTCATTTAACAACATAATAGACATCAACGGAGCGATTGAAACTGTTAATCGGCTCGAAAGGATAGGCTGTTCAGTCGTTAAACATACTAGTCCTTGTGGATTAGCTGAGGGAGATGACCAGCGAAAGGCTTTTGAGATGGCATGGTTTGGAGACCCGATTTCGGCTTTTGGCTCGATCATTGCTTTCAATCAACCAGTAGACAAGGATACGGTTGACTTTTTAGAACTGAAAAGCGATGATAAGATAAAGCGTAAATTTGTAGAAGTTGTGGTAGCTCCTAAATTCTCAGACGATGCTTTGGAATACCTAAGGCAGAATAAAAACCTTCGGATAATCGAATATGACACTGAATCTGAGATACATGGCAAGGATATCAGATATATGAATGGCCTTCTACTTGTACAAGATAAGGATAAAGAGCTTTATTCCAAAATGGACTTAGTAACAAAGTTGTATATGGATGTGGAAAAGGAGATTGGCCTAATCGCTTTTGGATTAAAGGCTATCAGTTCAATTAAGTCTAATTCTATTGTGGTAGTGAGAAAGAAGGATGGGTATAACCAGCTTCTTGGTATGGGTGCCGGACAACCCAATAGGGTTACATCTACGAAGATAGCATTAGAGAAATGTAGCAATAATCTTATGAAAGAGTATACAGGTGATTCTGAAAAAGTCTCTGATTATATCAAAGAAGAATTAGGTAAAGCTATCTTAGTCTCTGACGCATTCTTCCCATTCCCTGATAATATTATGGTAGCGGACCAGTATGGAATAAAGAAAGTCATTCAACCGGGCGGTTCTATCAGAGATAAATCTGTTATCAAAGCATGTGATGAAGCCGGTATAGCAATGGCTTTCACCGGTTTAAGGCATTTTAAACATTAATTATATTTGGAGGATTAACATGAATCATTTGAAACATTTTTCAACACCCCAATTAGGTAAAATACAAAGTGGTAAAGTTAGGGATAGCTTTAGATTAGATGATAAGAATAGGCTTATCGTTGTCACAGATAGGATTTCGGCTTTTGATAAAGTTTTAAAATCACCTATTCCCTATAAAGGAGCAGTCCTGAACAAGATTTCTAACTATTGGTTTGATAAATCCAAGGATATTATTGGAAACCATCTGGTTAAGGAAATCGACCCGAACATCAATGTGGTAAGGGAAGCCCAACCTATCAAACTCGAAATGATAGTGAGAGGTTACCTTACCGGTTCTATGTGGAGGGGTTATAGAAATGGTAAAAGGCGATTCTCGGGAGTAGAAGTAGGTGATGGAATGAAGAAGAATGACCGATTCCCTCAACCTATTATTACACCTACTACCAAAGGGGAAATCGATATGGAGATAACCCCTGAACTCATTATAGAACAGGGTCTTGTTTATGAAGATGTGTACAGACAGATGGAAAAGATATCTCTTAGATTGTTTGAGCAGGGGACTAACCTACTCGCAGAAAAAGGAATCATTCTTGTAGATACCAAATATGAATTTGGTTTTATCGATGGGAATCTCGCTCTTATAGATGAAATACATACACCAGACTCCTCCCGATTCTGGTATCATAAAGACTATGAAACGAACAAAGAGAATGTACAGCAGATTGATAAAGAGTTCACCCGACAATGGCTAATCGAAAACAAAATCAACGAAACAACTTATCCTGACGAACTCCCAGCGGAAATAGTGAATGAGACTAGCAAAAGATACTTGGAGATATACGAAGCTATCACAGAAGAGGCTCTGAAAGTCGATGAAGCGGAACATATCAAAGCACGCATGTATAAAAACCTAGTCAAATCAGGTATTATAAAGGATGGATATGTCGCAATCTTCATGGGTTCGCCATCTGACCTGGAACATTGTCAGAAATTACAGTCCTATATAGACAAATACGATATTATGACCGACTTAAGGGTTGTTTCAGCCCATAAAAACGGAGAAGATATAAGCCGTATTGCTGAAGAGTACAACAACTCAGTAGAGCCAGGGGTAGTTGTTGCTGTAGCAGGACGGTCTAATGGACTTGGTGGAGCATTGGCAGCCAACCTTAATATACCGGTCATAAATTGCCCTCCATTCAAGGATAAGGTTGATATGTCAGTAAATATTAACTCTTCTTTGATGATGCCATCCAAAACCCCTGCTACAACATCAGTTCAACTTGATAATGCCGCATTAGCTGCAATGCGAAGTCTTAACCTATACAGGCTGAGAGAAGCATTTGATATGAATAGGCAGGAAATGAAAGACTCACTCAAGGAATCCGATAAAAAGATAAGAGGTAAATAGGCTATGACCAATGCTAAAGCGATATCTCCTATAGATGGCCGGTATGGTAATAGACTTGAGCATCTATCAAAGTATTTCTCGGAATATGCTTTGATGAAATCCCGTTGTGAAGTGGAAATTTTGTACGCTATGGCATTAAGTAACGCTGGTATACTATACCAATTCAGCGATGATGAAAAATCACTATTACATCAAACCATGAATGACTTTTCTATAAATGATTATAACCAAATAAAACAGATAGAAGAAAAGACCAAACATGATGTAAAGTCTTGTGAGATATACCTGAGAGAAAAACTAAAGCTGGGTAATCCCAATATCCTACATTTCGGTTTGACATCAGAAGATGTAAACAATCTCGCTTACACTCGGCTATTTAAACAATATAAAGACGAAAAACAAGTTCCACAAATGAGGAATATAATCAGTAATCTATGCAGCATTGCCCAGAAAACAAAAAGCATCCCATTCCCAAGCAGAACTCATGGTCAAAAGGCTTCTCCAAGTACTGCTGGAAAAGAAATAGCTGTGTTTATCAATAGGCTCGTTAAACAATATGATAGATTAACAAACTTCACTTTCACAGGGAAACTTAATGGTGCAGTAGGGAATTATTCCGCTATGGTTAGTGCTTATCCAACTATTGATTGGCGAAAACTTTCAATGGACTTCATAAAAAGCCTGGGTTTAGGAGTTAATATCTCTACTACACAAATAGAAGACCATGATACATGGGCAGACTTTTTTAACATAACCAGACATATAAACAATATCATAATTGACCTTGATACTGACTTCTGGCTATACATATCGCGTGATTTATTTTATGAGAAAGTGAAAGAAGGTGAAGTTGGCTCTTCAACCATGCCTCACAAAATAAATCCGATAAACTTTGAAAATAGTGAAGGAAACATGATGGTTTCAAATGCTTTACTAACCATGTTTTCGGATAAATTAACCCGCTCACGTATGCAACGTGACCTTTCGGATAGCACTGTCACTCGAAATATAGGCACATCACTAGCCCATTCCTATCTGGCAATGGAAGAAACAATGAAAGGACTGAGTAAGCTCTCTGTAAAAGAAATAAGATGCATAGAGGAACTCGAATTAAGTCCAGAACTGTTAGCAGAACCAATTCAAACCATGCTTAAAACTGAAGGTATAAAGGACCCTTATACTATGCTAAAAGACTTTACTAGAGGTAAAACCATCACAAAAGATGGTCTTTTCAAATTCATAGACAGTTTGGATGACATTAGTGATAAGCTAAAAGAGCGTATCAAGAAGCTGGAAATCACTTCCTATATAGGTTATGCCATCGAAATATGTGAAGATGTTGTTAACAATGCTAGAAAGGAGATTAAAGTATGAAGGTAGCTATTATTGGTTCAGGAGGACGAGAACACGCTCTCTATTGGAAACTATGTCAAAGCCTATATGAAAAGGATGTGTTCGTTTTACCGGGTAACGGAGGCATACGGAATAGCTTTCCCTTAGATGTAATGGATTTTGATGGGATTAAAGACTTTTGTCAGAATAAGGATGTAGAATTGGTCATTGTAGGTCCGGAAGCCCCTTTAGCCAATGGTATTAAAGACTACTTCTCAAGAACAAACATAAAGGTGTTTGGACCTTCTAAGAAGGCTTCTAACTTAGAAAGTTCCAAGATATATGCAAAAAAGTTCATGACCAAATATAGTGTTTCCACAGCTAATTATTGGCTATTCGATAACATCGAGCAAGCTCAGGATTTAATCGATAAGTCTGATGGGAACCTGGTAATTAAGTATAGCGGTTTGGCAGGGGGAAAAGGTGTCTACGTATGCTCAAGTCCTGAACAAGCCGGAGGTTCACTTAAAAGTATAATTCAAAAATATGGAGATAACGCAAAATTCTATATAGAAGAAAGACTAAAGGGCTCGGAGATATCAATCATCGGCATAACCGACGGTGAGTCAATAAAGCTACTCTCCCCTTCACAAGACCATAAGCAAGCCTACGATAACGATAAAGGACCTAATACCGGTGGCATGGGAGCTTATGCTCCTGTAATCTTTTATGATAAGACTTTAGAAAAAGAAATATGGGATAAAATCGTAAATCCTACTATGAAAGGTATAAAAGATGAGAATTTAGATTATATAGGAGTAATCTATTTTGGTTTAATGATTACTGATGATGGTCCAAAACTCCTCGAATACAATATCAGATTTGGAGACCCGGAAACTGAAGTCATACTCCCGCTACTAAAAAACGACCTGCTTGAACTTATTAACTCATGCTTCGATGGGACACTATCTAATCACGAAACACAATTTAACAAAGGATATTACATAGATGTGGTTTTAACATCAGCCGGTTATCCTCAAAAATACGAGAAAGGATATTCGATAACAGGTTTAGACAAGCTAAACAAAGAGACATTAATCTTCCATGCTGGAACTAAAAAAGAAAATGATAACATAGTAACCAATGGAGGCAGAGTGATAAATATAGTATCTCATGGTAAAGATTTACAATCCGCAATCAATAAAGTATACAGTGAATGTGAAAAGGTAAAATTCAATAATATGCGTTACAGAAAAGACATAGGGAAAAGGGGCTTATAAATGACTATTCAGAAAGACAAAAAGAAGATTGCCATATTCATATCAGGAAGAGGAAGCAACATGAAAGCTATTCTCGATAATGTTACAACAGGAAAGCTAAAAGGTCTATGCAATGTAGCTCTTGTCTTTTCTAATAAGTGTAATGCTCCAGGATTAACCACAGCAAAGTTATATAAGGTAAAAACCGAATGCTTAGAATCTAAAGGAAAGAAGCGTAAAGAGTTCGATAAACAGGTAATGGACTTACTAAAAACCTATGATGTTGATTTTATTATACTGGCTGGATATATGAGGATTCTTTCCGAGAACTTCGTACATGCTTATGAAAACCGGATTATAAATATACATCCTGCTGATACATATCTCTACAAAGGCATACATGGTTATGAATGGGCTTATGAAAATAATATGAAAAAAACCAAAATTACTGTTCATATTGTAGATGAAGGTGTGGATACTGGTAGGATACTGGGACAAAGAGAAGTGGATATCAAGGATTGTCAATCTCTGGAAGAGATAGAAGAACGTGGTTTAAAAGCTGAACATGAGTTTTATAGTGAAGTTTTGGAAAAAATCTTCAAAGGTGAAATCTCTTTATAATATAATTTATAAATAATAACTTATTCTCTTTTATGCTTTGCCAGACTCCTTAGTATTTCTGTTGTGCTTAATTCATTCAAGAAACAAAATAGCATAAATTTTATGAGTTTCTTATAATCTATTTATAATACGAAAATTCATTGATCTTAAGCAATGATATAAGAGACCTTATCCTAGCCTTC
>CAYUUC010000049.1:12247-18239 GCA_964447635.1 uncultured Spirochaetia bacterium | reverse complement strand
GCCTTCCTTAAGATAAAAGTAGTGAATAATATTGGGTGTCCGATTGGAGTATCCAAATCATTTATTAGAGAATTTGCCAAATTGTATACGCCATTGACTTTGTTTATTGCCTATTTCTCCGCATTAGGAATAGATAAGAGACAATCCTGGCATGATAAAATTGTAGACTCCTATGTTGTTGATGATAAATCTAGTGATGTATATCTCATACAGCTAATGAAAAAAATAAAAAATAAGCATATTAGATTCTTTAAAGATTATGATGAGGAAAATTTTACCTTTCTTAATGAAATATCTAGTTTAGCAGATGCAAAGAGATGTTATAAAGTATATATAGATAACCAGGATTTGGTTACAAAATTTGGATATTTTGTGGATTCTTCTCTGGTAAGTTATACAAAATTTTATTATGAGGATTACTCCACAACCATGTTTGAATTCTTTTCTAATGGGAATTTTTCACATGGTAAGAGGTATTTTTTTGATAAGAAAGGTTTGATAATCGATGTTGTTCCCATTTCTAAAAAGGGTTACGAGGTTTTAAGAAGCGGTTGATGTTCTCTAATCTTTAGTTAATAGTTTCCCCGATTTTTTCAGTTCTTTTCTCGTTGATATTCTTTTTATTTTGTCCCTCATTCTCTTGTTTCACTTTATCTTTGGAAGGTTTCTTTATGTAAAAGAAAGTTGTTATAAAACCGATTAAAGATGGGACATAAAATGTAGCGACCCTCCATGCAGTAACCCCAGCAACTATAGCTGAACTAGAGCCTGTTCCATGCATCAATTCTGATATTATATAGACATAAGTAAATTCTAAAACCCCGGTAGAACCAGGTGTTGGTGAAAAATATACCACACTGTTTAGTACAAAGAATAACAGGAATAATTTTAAGAAGCTAGGGTAGCTTGCATGAGCTTCGGTGAAAAACCTAATGTAGAAGTATAGAATACCAATTAAAACCATACTTAAAGCAACACTAATCGCCGCTTCTATTAACATGAATAGGAAATTCTTCTTCCATAATGTATTGAAACTATGTTTAAATTCTCTAACCTTTCTATCTATTTTTTTTGTTATATTATCAGAATTGTATTTGGCAATACCTAGAAGCTTTTTGATGAATTTTAAATGAAGGATTTTAAAGAAGAACTTTTTTACTTTATCTGAGACTGTGAATATTAGCATTAAGGTTGTAAATGTAATAGAGACCGAAATACCTAAAAGGTATAAACCACCTGTTACGCCTAATTTTATCAACTGTTTACTATAAATGAAATATCCAATTATTGATATCACTAAGAAAACAACCATTTGAGATAGATGTCTGGATATAATGCCATTAGTTGCTTTTATGGGGTCTATACCGTTTCTTGATAAATCATATATCCGGAATGGTTGACCACCCATAGAGAATGGGGTGATATTATTAAAGAAGATGCCCGTAATACTATTTCGAATTAGTTTAATATAGCTTATCTTTTGTTTTATTGCTATCATTACGATTTTTACTCTTAATGCATCCAATAGATAAACAAAGGAAAAACCTAATATACCTATCAGTAGAATCCATATTGGCATATTCATCAATTTGGATATAATATCCTTGCTATCCAGGAATACAAAGAGAACCCCTATTGCAGAAAAACCTATCAGCAAAGCTATTAATGAATTTCTTAATATATATTTTCGATTGCTTTCTTTTCTTACTATTTCATCATTTTCTTGCTTATAGTTTTCTTCTTTCGTTGGTGTGATTTCGGTCTCTTCTTCTAAATGTTTATTTTCATTATCATTACTCGCTTCATCATTGTTTTCACTAATATCATTATTTAAATTATCTTTCAAACGGGTTTCTCCTTTAATTGTATCTAAAATTAGCTTATGTCTTTATTAATCATGGATATAAATTAAATACATATTTAAGAGAACTAATACATATTATTATAGTATATGTTAAGATATAAAAAAAACAAATTAACATAAAATTAACTTATCGTATACATATAATTAACCAATTTATAGATATTATCTATGGTAATATATATGATAATTCCATTAAGATTGGTCTTTCTATTAAGGAATCAGGATAATGAATTATTATGAATTTGATAAGCATTATCAAAAATTATTGAGAGGCAATTACTTTCTTATACTTATATACGGATGATTAATAATATTTAAATATTTCACTGATTGTACAAAAAGAATTACTTTTTCGACGACAATATATTATAATTACCGGTTGATAAAGATGGACAAGGAAATTGTATTAGCATCAAGTTCTCCATATAGGAGAAAGATACTTAATCAAACAGGATTGACCTTTACAGTAGTCCTCCCTCAATATGAAGAAGATATGACCATATCAGATTCACCTGAAGAATTAGTGATGACCCTCTCTGAAGGAAAAGCGAGAAGTGTAGCTGATAGAATAGATTATCCTGCAATAATAATAGGGTCAGACCAGGTCTTTGCTTTCCAAAACATCATCCAGAGTAAAGCAGAGCATAGAGAAGAAGCTTTTAATAGATTAAAACTATTAGCCGGGAAGTGTCATCGACTTATATCCGGGCTGACTGTTATAGATAATACTAAAGACATTGTTAATACTATCCATAATACAGTCAAGATTCACATAAGAAACCTTTCTGATGAAGAAATCAATAGCTATCTGGATACTGGAGAATGGGAAGGTGTTGCAGCATCTTATAGAATAGAAGGTAAAGGAGTCAACATTATCGAAAATATAGAAGGAGACTATTATTCAGTTATAGGTTTGCCTATTTTTAAGCTAATTACTATCTTAAGAGAATTAGGAATAAAAACAATATAGAGGTATATAGTAATGTGTAAAGAGAGCAATATAAATGTAAAAATTAGAGTTCAGGAAATAATAAAGAGAATAGAACAATTGGAAGAGATAAATCAAAAACTCATCAGTGAAGGTAAACAAGACGAATTTGATGCTAAATACGGAATAGAATATCAAAATCTTAGTGAAGAATTATATCATCAAAGAAAGAAAATGCAAGATTTGGATATGGATTTTAAAGACTAACCATTGGTTTATAATATGAACAAAATAAAAACTAAATACTTATTAATTGGGTTCTTAATCGCTAGTTTGATAAGCATTACACTGCACTACATCATTTCTTATTATTATGGTTCTTCGATTAACAAGGTATTTGCTAATAATGAGACTACAACTATAAAAAAGACCTTGGCTAATAAGGATTTTTCTATTAATAAGATTACAAATTATGGCTATTATAAGGAGATAGAAGAAAAAACACCTCCTGAGAAAGTAACAATATCAGCAGTAGGAGATATCCTGTTGGATAGAGGAGTGGAAAAAAAAGTCAAGCAGTACGGCTTTAAATTCTTACTGGAGGATGTTAGAGAAGAATTAATGTCTTCAGATATCACGTTCGCAAACCTTGAAAACCCGGTATCATTCCTGGGTAAACCTTATTATGGTAAACCTGATATCGTTACATTCCGGGCTGACCCATCAATGCTTTTTTGCTTAAAGTATGCTGACATTGATATTGTTTCACTGGCTAATAACCATGCTTATGATTATTATTCAGAAGCATTAACAGAAACCATGGACTTTTTGGACTTGTTGGATATAAA
Organism: uncultured Spirochaetia bacterium; assembly: GCA_964447635.1. GTDB lineage: Bacteria > Spirochaetota > UBA6919 > CAYUUC01 > CAYUUC01 > CAYUUC01. Next base: position 14,599 of record CAYUUC010000049.1, on the reverse strand, counting down.
ATATATAGGGGCAGGACGGGACTTATATCAGGCAAGGAGTCCGGTTATCTTTGATATTAAAGGATATACCATTGCTTTCTTAGGTTATACTGAAGCTATATGGAGTACCATCCAGGCTGATAAGGAAAACAGTGGTATTGTCCATCTGGATGAGAAGACTGTATTAGATGATATATTATTTACTAAAGCGTATCATAAGCCTGATTATATCATTCTCTCGATACATTGGGGGATAGAGCAGAAGAATGTCCCTAGAAGCTCTGATAGAGAACTTGCTCATAAGTTTATCGATGCAGGAGCTGATATCATATTCGGTCATCATCCCCATGTTATTCAGGGTATAGAGATGTATAAAGGGGGATTAATAGCGTATTCATTGGGGAATTTCGCTTTTGATATGAGTAGTAGCGAGACTTACCGCTCAATGATACTCAATATTACCTTGAGTGAGGGGCTGATTTTAGATACTAAAATAATTCCGGTTAAGATAGTGAAAAAGAAATATAAACCAACCATAGCTAAGGATAAAGAGGCTAAACAAATTTTAGATGAAATATGCAAATATAGCCAAAAAGTGGGTTCCAAAGTGGATATTTTAGATGAAAAATATGCAAGAATATCCTTAGTAGATAAAAAATAAGTATAGAAATATGATAGCTAATCAATAAATAAGGATTTATAACATCAGAAAAATATCCGATAATTTTCTTAAAATTACAATACAGTTTAATAAAGAGGATAAGCTAATGGAACAAAAACCTAAATATTCTTTAATTGTAAAGATCATCCCCTTCATCATAGCTTTCATTCTCCTAATTGTAATAATGATGCAGTGTTCCTTCTGTTCAACCAACGAAGAACTTACTGTAGAAGAGGATTTAATCCTGGATGCATTCTTTGAAGACCCTAATCTGGAAGAAGTGGTTAGGGAGGTTCTGGATATACATGATCGGAATCTTACCAATAAAGACCTGGAAACCTTAATCGAACTTAATGCTGATGATAAGTCCATTGAAAGACTTGGTGGTATTGAATACTGTGTGAATCTGAAAAAGCTTTATCTAAGAGATAATCACATTGAAGATATAAGACCACTCTCCGAGTTGTATAATTTAGTGGAACTATCCCTACAGGATAACAAGATATATGATGCTTCCCCAATATCCCATCTTACTAATCTGAAAGGCTTGTCTCTCTCTACTAATAAACTATATGATATAAAAGCAGTATCTAATCTAAAAAATTTGGAGTGGTTAAGTGTAGACAAGAACAAAATAAGCGATATCTCACCCATTGAAGACCTGACTAATCTAAGAATACTTAAACTGAATGAAAATCGTATTCGGGATATATCCAAACTAAAAAACCTTACCCAATTGAAGAAATTGTATATCCAGCATAATAAGATATATGATATCTCTGTGCTGTCTAGGTTAATGAACCTCGAAACCTTATTCATGCAACATAACAAAATTTATGATATATCACCGATTAGCATTTTAACAGGGCTTTTCGAGCTGGATATATCATTAAATAGAATAACAGATATCGAAGACCTTAATAGGTTAGTAAATCTAAGGAACTTATCATTCAGCCGTAATAAGATAACCGATGTTTCAGTGTTATCCGGTTTAAAAGAACTTACCGGACTTAATTTTAGCGGGACTTTGGTTGAAGACATTAGTCCTCTTAAAAACCTGGTCAATCTTGATACCCTTTATATAATTGAAAACCGTATAGATGATATTACTCCACTTAATACTCTGCATAGAAATGGAGGGCTTCAATCAGGTTCTATCCTTGATATAACCAACAATGATATGAATTTAAAACCTAATACAGATAACTATCAAATAGTGATGATATTAATAAAAGATGGAGTGGAAGTAAATTACATATATGGTAATATAACTAAATAGTTTCCTATTGGTAGTATTATTTGGTTTCTTTTTTAATTTGTTCTTCAAGTTTATCAAAGATGTATTTAGCTAAAGAATTAATGAATGTCTCCTTAGGGTTGGTGAAAACCCCGACTGATACTTCGCTAACTCTTACTAAAGATAAGTTGATTAAATATCTTCTACCTTCTATATCTATTTCTACATGTTGTAATTCCTGGTTTAATAAGAAGAAGTTTTTATCATCAGGATTATTAAATTTAAAAGCCACTCCTTGAATACTAAGGTCAATGACAGTACCTTCTACTTTATCAGAGGGTCTTCCTGTAATAGGTAGTCTGATGACAAGATTACTCTTTTCAGATGGGGTTATTCTTACATTTTTCCTTCTTTCATTTTCAACCACTTTTGTATCAACCCATTTGATGATTTTCTTATCATATTGGTTAATATC
>CAYUUC010000049.1:0-12237 GCA_964447635.1 uncultured Spirochaetia bacterium | reverse complement strand
ATGAGGAACATATTCAGCTAAAACATCTTTATCAGTGGTTTTTGTTAGGATAATGGATCTTAGCTTATCGTAATCTTCTTTTTTTCTTGCGGTTTTAATGAAGCTTAAATAATCAGTCTTTTTAGAGTCTATGTCAACCAATACTACATTGATATGTATCTTATTCATTAAGTCTATAGCGTCAAGATCATCGGCTGAGACATAAACTTCTATTCCAGATGAGATTAACCTAGGTATTAAGTGGTCTTTAATTGAACTTACTACATTTACCATTAAAAGTTTCAATTTTAGCTCTCCATAATAAAATTTGCGTCTAATAATAAGATAACAATAAAGGATAATAAATTAAATATCTTATCAAATTGTACTAATTTCAAAAACATGCCATATTTACTATTTTTGATATTTAATGACTTATCCAATGTTCTTTCTTAGTTATTTTTATTATCGTAAAAGTATGTTAATAATCATTATTTTTTATAATTTCTAAACTTTTCATTTTAAAAGGAGTAAAATTTATGGAATCATTATCTTTTGATTATTCCAATATCGGAAAAGAAACCATCAAAAAAATCAATTCTTACAAAGACAAAGCAATCAACGCTAACCATATGCTCCATGAGGGAAACGGAGCAGGTAACAATTATCTGGGTTGGCTAGACCCTTCAACAATGATAACCCCAAATGAAGTACAGGACATAATCGATACTGCTGCTGAAGTTAGGAAACATAGCGATGTATTCATATCTATTGGTATAGGCGGGTCGTATCTTGGAGCGAAAGCCGTTATCGACTTGTTCTCACATACATTCGATAACCAACTTAGCAAAGAACTAAGGAATTCACCACAGATGTATTTCGCAGGTCAAAACATATCATCAACATACCTAAGCCACCTTTTGGATGTGGTTAAGGATAAGGATATAACACTTAATGTCATATCCAAATCAGGGACAACCACAGAACCATCAATAGCTTTTAGAGTACTAAAGGATTTGCTATATAAGAACTACTCTATAGAACAAGCTAAAAATAGAATCATCGCAACCACCGATAAGGAAAAAGGTACGCTAAAGAAACTCTCTGATGAAGAAGGCTATAAAACCTTTGTGATACCTGATGATGTAGGCGGGAGGTATTCTGTTTTAACACCGGTTGGACTACTACCTATTGCGGTAAAAGGCGTTGATATAAGAGAGATACTCAATGGAGCGAAGGATATGTCGGAGAATTGTAAATCCGACAATCCACAGGAAAACCCCGCAATGATGTATGCTATTATCAGGAATATACTCTATGATAACGGGAAAAAAGTCGAAATCCTCGTAAATTATGAACCAATACTACATAACATATCCGAATGGTGGAAACAGCTTTTCGGAGAAAGTGAAGGTAAGGACAATAAAGGTATTTATCCTGCTTCCTGCAATTTCACCACCGATCTTCATTCTATGGGTCAATATATCCAGGAAGGGGAAAGAATTCTATTCGAAACTATTCTAAATCTTAAAAAAGTCCCTATAGAAAAGCCAATTGAGAAGCAAGATAAAGACAATGATGGCTTGAACTATCTGGCTGGCAAAGACATATCTTATGTAAATGATATGGCAAGGCAAGGGGTGGCAGAGGCTCATTTCGATGGGGGAGTGCCTAACCTTATGGTAAACTTACCAGAAATCACTCCTTACCATATAGGTCAGCTTTTATACTTCTTCGAGAAAACATGCGGTATAAGCGGGTATATGCTGGGAGTAAATCCTTTCAACCAGCCAGGAGTGGAAGCGTACAAGAAAAATATGTTTGCATTACTTGGTAAGAAAGGATACGAAGAAGAAGGAGAAAAACTCAAACAAAAAATCTCCATTAAAGATAAATTCATCATATCATAAACACTTACGATAAAAATTTTTGTTATTAACAAAACTTTATAGAAAATCTTATAAAATCTCATATTTCACTTGTAGGAGTTGAATATATTCAATCTCTACACTACAATATCTTTTATATTACCTCCCCTACACAATAATTGTTTATATTGGCAATAGTTCAGCAACATATGGTATAAGAGCGATAATTTAATATAATAGTCAGTTTTTAGAATTGTCTCATTTTTAAAATCTGAAAAAAATTTGTTAATATTGAAGTAAATATATAATATGGAGATATTATTAAATCTATCTTATATACCGGATGAATTTATGTCTAAATCAAAGAAAAGACCCTTTCTAAGAATAATAATTATCATCATGATTATAGCTTTGTTGTATATGACCGTGGTTTGGTTTTTCCCCATAACAGATTTTACTGGTGGATTGATTAATAATTTCCTTGATGATGTATCGGTAGTTGTAGGCATAGAGAGGAATGTCATTGTTCCTCTACCGGAGTCTGAAGGCGAGGCTATATCAATAATAATTGGAGATGATGCTAAAGGTGCTGAAGCAGTATCACGATATTATGCTGTTTACTTCAGTAAACTGTTTGATGGGAATATTGAAAAAGCGATGGCTTATGAATATAGTCTGGATAGGATATTAAGCTCCTATATCAAAAAAGCTAAATCTGAGATTAACATGGCAATGTATGACCTGGATGTGGAGACCGTATCATCTGCTTTACTATTCGCATATAATAACGGTGTAAAGGTCAGGATTGTTACTGATACGGATAATAAAGACAATCTGCCACTTATAAACCTTATTCGTGCAGGTATCCCCGTTAAGTACGATGATAAGACATCCATCATGCATAATAAATTCCTAATCATAGATAAGAAGTATGTCTGGACTGGTAGTTATAATGCTACTGCTCGTGGAAGCTATTATAACAACAATAATGCTATCATTGTATATTCCAGAAAACTCGCCGGGTATTATAATAACGAGTTTAATGAGATGTTCTATTATGGTGAGTTTGGAGCGGCTTCTCCGGATTACACAAACCCATTGCCAAAAGTCTATCTGGCTGAGGAAAGGACCGTCGATAATGAAAAAGTTACGGAAACCGTTGAGATAGAGGCTCACTTCGCTCCTGATATATACATAACCGACCAGATCATCGAGGAGATACAAAACAGCGAGAAAAGCATATACTTCATGGCTTTCAGCTTTACCAAGGATGAAATATCCATGGCAATGATTAACCGATATAGAAGGGGCGTCCATGTAGAAGGAGTGTTTGAGGAATGGCAGATGAGGGACTATTCCGAATTCTCACGATTAGAGAATGCCGGCGTTCCTGTAGTGAGTGACTTTAACAAATATAATGTCCATCATAAAGTAATCATCATCGATGAAGAGACCGTTATCACCGGTTCTGCTAACTTTAGCAATAGTGCTGCAAAGCGAAACGATGAAAACATACTAATAATCAAAAATAAAGACATAGCCAAAGCATACCTTGAAGAATACCAGAGGGTTAAAGAGACTAAACCTCAGTCCTAATGATGTCTTATCCTAATTATGGTTGAACCCCGTCTATTTTGTTTATCTCATCAAGGTCTCTATCCATATATGCTATATAGCAATGATATTGCTTTTGGTTGCATTTCGTTATGTAATCGTAAATTCTATCGACATTACTCTTATTATCATAACCCTTTCCATTGTCCACATAGTCAACCACCAGAACGGTTTTGTCCAAATCCTTTAGAACATCGATATGACTTATCCTTTGATTGGTAAAGGTTTCATCTTGTTCACTTGTTTCATCATACCACAAATCCTCTATCCCAATACCGGAAACGGCAATTTTATACATATCGGTTGTATCGTAAGTTAATATATTTTCGCCGTTCTGAGGGAAGACTGTAAACCCAGGCACAGCAGACCGGCAATAGTCGGCTATGTCTGAGACGAAGCTAATCATCCTCGTAGCTGAATCCTCTTCGGTAAGGACCAATCCTTCATAGTTTTCATCATCTGCCCAATACTCAAATGCATCGATTATATCCAAATATATACCGCTGAAGCCTTGGTCTATGATTTCATCCAGATATGAATATATGATATATTTCCAATCATTATACCAGAAGCGGACTTTATAGTTACCTTCCCAATCCGGGTTCTCATTCCCTAACCACTCGGGCTTGTTTGTTTCCCAATCTGTATCCCAGTAGAAACGGTAGCTCTCAGCTTCACCAATGCTGATATAGCATATTGGAGTTATGCCATTGTCTTTTAGGGAAGCGATTTCTGCTGGTGTGTACTTGTTTTCATCGGTGCCGTCGTAGGAATAGTCCATTACGATTAAGTTAAATCCTGCTTCAATAACTGAATCAATATCTGCATCACTCAATTGGTATAACCATGATTTATCTATCTTTGGTAATGTTAGATTAGAAACGCAAGTGGATAAGAAAAACATGACCATTATGAATAAAATTACCTTTTTCATAATAAATAATACCAATATCCTTTGGGGATGAATTAAAATTCATCCTCATCGAATTTTGGTATAACATCTCCTTAATCCTTAGGAATTATACTAAATCAAAAGATAATAATATTATTTATGAGAAAATGGTTTATTTTCAATAATGAACTTAATTTAACCAAAAACATTATTATTCTTTTTAAGGAATCAAAAATAAATCGGTTGTTCCTCATTGTTATGAAAGATTTAAACGGAGAATCTCCCCTATCTTCCCTTATTGAAGGGGGATAAGAATGAAATCGAAGTCCTCATTAACTGCGTTTTCGCAGAGGACGAAGGGATTTAGGGGGGTTCCTCTTCAGTATCATTAATTTTTGCGGAAGAATCAATAAATCTAAAGGATGATTATTTATGAGAAAGACCAAAATTGTATGTACAATAGGACCTGCCTGCGAAACACCTGATATGATTGGAAAACTTATAAAGAATGGAATGAACGTCGCCAGATTCAACTTCTCGCATGGTAACCATGATTATCATAAAAAGCTAATAAAAACCGTTAGAATGAAAAGCAAAGAGCTTGATATGCCTGTGGCTATATTAATGGATACGAAAGGACCTGAGATACGAACAGGGGTTGTAAAAAATGACGATATATATCTGGAAAAGGGTAAGAAAGTCGACCTGGTCATGAAAGATATCATCTGTACCAAGGATAGGATATCAATATCATATAAAAATCTTGCTAAGGAAGTCCAAGTAGGGAATCATATATACATAGCTGATGGAACAGTAGACCTTATTGTGGAAAGGGTAGAGAATAAGACCATCCACTGTAATGTCATTGTAGGTGGTGAGATAGGGAGTAGAAAGAATGTAAATGTGCCTGATATAAAGGTTGGTCTACCTGCCATCACCGAGAAAGACATAAAGGATATAAACTTTGCCATAGAACAAGACGCAGACTTCATCGCTGCATCATTTATCAGGAAACCATCTGATGTGATGGAGATTAGGGAAATCCTAAACCAAAACCAAGCTAATATACATATCATATCCAAGATTGAGAACAGGGAAGGTGTGGATAATATAGATGGTGTAATCACCCATTCGGATGGAATAATGGTTGCACGGGGCGACCTGGGAGTTCAAACCTCTCCATCCGAAATCCCTCTTATCCAGAAGCGAATCATACATAAGTGCAATGATGCGGGGAAACCGGTCATCACCGCAACTCAAATGCTCGATTCGATGATACATAATCCCAGACCAACTCGAGCGGAAAGCACCGATGTTGCCAATGCTATCTTAGATGGAACAGATGCAGTAATGCTATCAGGAGAAACAGCAGGAGGGAAATATCCAATAGAATCCCTCCAGATGATGAATGAGATAATCAATACTACAGAAGCATCCCCCGAGTATCTCGAATACTTAGATAATCGAAGTATAGCAGTAAAGACCAGCAATATGGTTCAGGATGCCATGTGCCAATCAGCCAGGCAAATCGCCCATAACATATCTGCATCAGCTATCATAACCCCAACTCTATCCGGAAACACCGCACGACTCCTGGGTAGATATAAACCCTGGCAACCAATAGTCGCCGCTACTGCTAAGGAGAAGACCATGAAACAGCTTCTTATGGTTTCTAATGTCTATCCTATAATGACTGAATTAGCAGATAAGACGAGTGATATGTTGTCTAAATGTATAAAAGGAGCATTGGATAATAAGTATATCCGTAATCTTTCTAAAGTCGTTGTCGTAGCAGGTGTTCCTATACACTCCAGGAATGCGGTTAATCTGGTGAAAGTCTATATCATTGCAGATGTCCTGGCAAAAGGGAAAGGTTTGAATGGTGGTATATCCTCCGGTAACATACTCAAAGTAAAAAGCTCCAAAGATGCTTTCAAAATAACCGATATGGGTGAAGGAAAAGTGCTTTTAGTCCCATATCTGAATTACTATATGGAGCATCTTCTGGATAAGGCTGAAGGGGTAATCGTGGAGGAAGTCAGTCTTATACCCATTGAAGAGATAAGGAGAAAGTATCCAGACTTGGTTCTCATAACCGAAGTTCAGAATGCTTGTAAAACATTGGAAAGTGGCTTCAAGGTAACATTAGATGGTCTGCAAGGTTTAATCTATGATGGTGAGATTGAGAATAAGACTTATGTATTATGATTAACTCATATTGACTTCTGGTAATTGCTTTTCTATATTATCAGTGATTTGTGTTAGTTGTTCTTCTGTTGGTATATACTGAATCCGGATTTTTTCCAGCATATCGAATTTGCAATCATCTTTGAGTATCTTTTCTATAATGCCGATACTCTGTCCTCCCCAGCCATACGACCCGAAAGCCATGCCAACCCTACCTTTGGGAGCTAATCCGGTGAAGTATGTAAGGAAAGCGGATATGGTCGGTAATATGTTGTTGTTTAGTGTAGGAGAACCCACGCAGATGTATTTTGATGTGAGAACCTCTGTCATGATGTCTGAGTAATGGGTGTTTTTAACATCAAACATATGTATATAGTATCCTTTATTCTCGAAGGCTCTCTGGATAGCTCTAGCTATCTTCTCTGTCGAACCCCACATCGTATCGTAAATGACCAAGGCTTTGTCTACTGTTTCGTTCTTACTCCATTTAACATATTCACCGAGGATTTCTGGTATATGACTTCTCCAGATAATTCCATGACTGGGACATATAGTCTTTATATCAAAATCACTGACATCAGATAGGGCTTTCTGGACAGAGCGACCGTATGGTAAGACTATATTAGCATAGTATTTCCTTGCTTCTTCCATAATGATATCGAGTGGATACTCATCATCAAACCTTTCACTGGATGCGAGATGTTGTCCGAAAGCATCATTAGAGAATAGGATGTTCTCCTCAGGGCAAAAGGTGACCATATTATCGGGCCAATGAACCATAGGAGTGTTAATAAAGGTAAGATTTCTTTTCCCAATATCAATTTTATCGTTGGTCTTAACGATTTTCATATCCCAGTTATCCATGTTGAAATGAAGTTTTAGTCCTTTTTCCGCATTAGGTGAGCATATAAGGGTTGCATCCTTCGCTACATCCATGATGCGAGGTAAACATCCGGAATGGTCCATCTCAACATGGTTTTGTACAACATAGTCAATTTTGGAAGGGTCAATAATTTCGGATATCCTTTCCAGTAACTCATCATATAAGTAATGTTTTACATTATCTATAAGGGTAACTTTTTCATCTATTATTAGGTATGCGTTATAAGTCGAACCTCTTTGGGTTAGGTATCCGTGGAAGTTCCTTAGCTTCCAGTCTATACCCCCGACCCAGTAAACGTCTTTCTTAATCTCTATTGGTTTCATTAAACTTTCTCCTTAAAAAATTAGATTAACTATAGAGTTATTAATAAAATGTTTATTGTCAAGATTAAATTTAAATGGTTATTTATCATATATGATTTTTTAAATAAAATTTTATTTATTAGCAAAAATAGTATATCTTATTAAGAAAGCATTTAGACAAAATTATTTGATTGGAGATAAATCGATTATGAAGAATAAAATAATAATATTTTTCCTACTTATATTGGTTGGATTAATCTATCCTCTTTCCAATACAACGGAAGTATTATCAGCTCAATCTGATGATGAGCTCAAGATTGCTGTGGTTGATTATAATAAAGTATTCAACGAGTATTCTGTTACCAGAACCCAATTCATACAGCTTAGCAACGAAAAAGAGAAGCTTATGAATTATATCGAGGAAAAACAACAGGAAATCCAAAACGATAAAGATATATATAAAGAGCAGGAAGACCTATACGACGAAGGAGAGAAAAGAGAAAGGCTACTTGAAATTTGGATGAAAATGCTTAAACTGGAATTAGAAATTAAAGAGAAGACACAGAATCTGGAAGAATCCGAAAAAACAATCATTGAGCAGATTAATTCTCGTATAGATAATGCTATAGAAAAAGCTCGACAGGATTTAGGTTTTGATATTGTGATTAACAAAAGCAGTGTCTTTTCTGTTGGAGATGATATTACCGATATAACAGACTATGTTATTAATCTTTTAACAGAATAATCTGATAGAATCCCCAAGTACATTACAATCACATAAAAGGAGAATAAAAGCATGAAAGAAAAGATTTATGATATTATTAATATGAATTATCCTGAAATCAATTCTCAAGTTAGAGATTACATAGATTATGATGGTTTGTTGGTTTTTCCAGCATTTACATCTGATTTTAATGATGATGGTGAGTTAGTTAATTCAGACCTTAAGAAAATCGATGATAAGTATAACAGCATGATAAGCCGTATGGTAAAGATAAACAAGTTTACCGGTAAAGAGGATACACAGACATTAATCCCGGTAAGTCAAAATACAGAAGTCTTTTTGGTAGGATTAGGAAGTACACCGACTTTCCAGAAAAGGGAGTATCTCGATGAAACCATACCAGGTTATGAAAAGTTTAGACTATTGGGTATTAAGACAGTGAAAGCGGCTAATGATTCATCTAAAGACAAAGTTGGTTTAGTATTTAGAGATGTTGATGGATTACCGGATGTAGGTTTATCATTTAGGATACTAGCGGAGGGATTTATCCGTGGACAATACCTTTTTAACTACAAAGCAAAAGAAGATGATAGTAAACCCGATTTTACTCTCCAGCAAATCGAAGTCATCGTGACTAATGATTATAAAACTCCAGCTGATGAAGGTCTCAAACAGGGAATAATCACCGGTAAATCGGCTAACTTTGCCCGGGCTGCGGTGGATGAACCGGCATCACAACTATATCCTGCTTCCTATGTGAAGATGGTTAAAGAGTTCATGAAAGATACCGCCTGTGACATCGATGTTAAGGACTTTGACTGGGTCAAAGAGCAGGGCATGGGTTGCTTTGAAGCAGTTGCCAAAGGTAATGAAGGGGATAAGACAGAAGCCAAGTTCCTTATCATAAAGAGTAAGAAGAAGTCAAACAAGGGTAAACTTGCCCTTATCGGGAAAGGTGTTACTTACGATACCGGTGGATACAATCTCAAACCAAGTGGCAAGTTCTTTGCTTTTATGAAGAACGATATGGGAGGCTCAGCAGCTGTGTTGGCAGCTACCAAAGCAATAATCGATATGGATATCGATATTGAACTGGTCACTGTAACAGCCCTAACCGAGAACACAATCTCACGCTCAGCAATAAAACCGGGGGATGTGGTCAAGTCATATAGCGGGAAGACTGTTGAGATACTCAATACAGATGCTGAAGGTCGTCTAACATTGGCTGATGCGGTCAACTATGTATATCAACAAGAGAAACCTGATTATATGATTGATGTAGCGACGCTGACCGGTGCTTGTATAGTCGCATTAGGAATTAAATATGCAGCTTATATGGGGATAAACCCGGAGAACAACGACCTATTCGCCGAAGCATCAATGGAATCCGGGGAGACCTTCTGGGAGTTACCCCTTCCAATGAAGTATAGGGACCTGATTAAAGGTTCAGTGAGTGATTTGACCAACATAAGTGGAGACCATTCCAAATGGGGTGGGGCTTTGATAGCAGGACTGTTTATCAAAGAGTTTATAGGAGAATGTAAGAACTGGCTACACCTGGATATCGCTGCTCCTACTTATGCTATAGGTAAAACCTACCTGGGTGAAGGTGGTCTTGCTCATTCCGTAGCTTCATTGATAAGGTATGCTGAGAAGATTGCTTCTAAGTGAAATATATAACAAGGATTATTATTATCAATAAACCAAGGAGAGTTCTAAATGGATTTAAAAGCAAAAGAGATAATGAATATGACATTACCACAATTTACAACCGATTCAACCAGTATCATAGATTATGAAGGGGATATGGTCATTCCTGTATTCAAATCTGATTTTGATGAAGATGGTAACATCAAATCCGATGAACTTGAGGAGCTGGATAAGAAAACAGAGTCGATGATTAGCCGTATGGTCGGATTGAACAAGTTCAACGGAGATGAAGAATCTATATTGACAATTAATCTTAAGAATAGAGACATTATACTGATAGGATGCGGTAAGAACCCGTCATTTGACCGTAAAGAATATATGGAAGAGAAGAATCCCGGTAATGAGAAGCTAAGGATGATTGGTATCAAGGCTATTAATGCAGCTAAATCCCTATCCAAAGAAGAAATAGCGGTTGTTTTCAGAGGATTTGATGAGATAAGCTTCAAATTCCCTCTGTTTATTATTATGACTGATGGCTTTATTAGAGCTTGTTACCAGTTTGACTATAAGGAAAAGGAAGATGAGGGTAAAGACCAAGACCAAAAAGAGCTATCCAAAGTCAACATTCTAGTCAACAAGGAATTGGAGAAAGAAGCAAAGATGGCTATGGAAAACGGAAAAGCCCTGGGAAAAGCAGTGAACTTCGCAAGGGCTATGGTCGATGAACCATCCAACCAGCTTTATCCTGCTACTTATGTCGAATTAGTTAAGGAGTTGTTTAAGGATAGCCCATGTGATATAGAGGTATGGGACTTCAACAGAATCCGAAAGGAAGGTATGGGACTTCTTGAGTCGGTAGGAAGAGGTAATGAAGGACACAAAACTGAATCCCGCTTTATCGTGATACGTTCCAGGAAGAAGTCTAAGAATGGTAAAGTCGGTTTAGTAGGGAAAGGTGTTACATTCGATACTGGTGGATACAATCTAAAACCGAGAGGGGCTGCCATTGCTAAGATGAAGAAAGATATGGGTGGTTCTGCTGCTATCATAGGGGCTACGAAAGCCATCCTCGACCTGGATGTAGATATAGAATTAGTAACAGCGATACCCATGACTGAAAACTCAGTCTCACGATCCGCTATAAAGCCTGGTGATGTAGTGAAAGCTTATAACGGTAAAACTGTGGAGATACTCAATACCGATGCTGAAGGTAGACTAGCTATGGCTGATGCTCTGGGTTACTTATCCATACATGAGAAACCGGATTACATGCTGGATGCTGCTACCTTGACCGGTTCATGTTATATTGCTTTAGGGTTGAAGATAGGCGGTTTTATGAGTAATAACCCTGAATATGCCAGCTTATTTGGTCAATCAGCTTTAGATGCTGGTGAGTCCTTCTGGGAATTACCATTACCAAAAAAGTATCGTTCAAATCTGGACGGAACCATAAGCGACCTTACCAATATCAATAACGATTTTAGTGGGTGGGGCGGGGCTTTAACTGCCGGCTTATTTCTGCAAGAGTTTATAGGCGAGTGTAAGAATTGGATACATATCGATATGTCAGCTCCTACTTATGCTTTAGCTAAGACATATCTTGGTGATGGAGCTTTAGGTTTTTCGGTTGGTACGATAGTTCGGTATATTGAAAAGCTTGCTGATAAGGGTTTATCATAAGTCTAATTATAAACAATTCTAATTATTTCAACTTTTCATGATATCTGCTTTGGGATATTCTTTTATAGCACATTTTATTATATTATTAAGTGGAGTGCTATATTAATATAAAATATGTCTGAGGAATAAGATATGTTTGGGAAAAAGAAAAGATACGAAAAAAACGAAGTTGAATCAATAATGGGGATAGCTTTAAATATAAAGGATAGGAAAGGACAAAAACCTACCGAAGAAGAAATAGATAAGGTTAAGAAAGCGGGTTTAAGTAAAGATAAGGTCTTGAATAAAGCAGAAAAGTATAAAACAGAGAAACAAAAAGAGAAAGAAAAACACAGTAAGGATAAAAAGAATAACCCCCTCAAAGAGAAGAAAGAAAAAAGGAATAAAAAGAAAATTGGTTTATACATAACATATTTTATAGTATGGGGAGTAATAATCACACTTCTGGTAGTACCATT
>CAYUUC010000048.1:1874-18419 GCA_964447635.1 uncultured Spirochaetia bacterium | reverse complement strand
GGGTCTCTTAATAAAAGATCAGACTTATATCAACAAAAATTTCACAGTAGGAATTTTTTTAAAGCAAATATCACATATTTTTTAAGTAAAATTGCTTCTTGGTATTGATTATTATGGTTAATGGTGTTTAATTATTTGTTGTGTGGGATTAGTTATCTTTTATTTAATTCAAAAAATCTACGAGGTTTAATCTATGATTGGATATAAGTGTAATTATTGTGGAGATGAGATCTTAGAAAAGAAATATCTGCAATTAAAAGATAAAGGCAGTCTAACATGCCAGAAATGCGGTAAAGGTAAGTATGAAGCATATTTTAAAGATCATGAAGAAAAAAAGAACTTCGATTATACATTCACCAAGGATTTTAACCAGGAAAAGCCTAATTGGGGAAACGAAGAGGAAGAAGAACGAGGAAATAACTTCACCGGTAAGGTTAAAAGCCTAATTAGAAAAGGAAATGAATTGCCAGGAGCTACCGCAGGCAATAGAGTGATTGGTACTGTTACCGGGGCTATCGTAGGTTCTATACTATTGGGGGGAATACCTATTATTGGACTTATTGGTATAATCGCAGGAGGGATAGCAGGTTTCTCCTTCGCACCATACTTTGTACCATGGATGAGAAGGGGATTTAAAAAACTAGTCGGCTGGATTAAAAGAAAAATCGATGAAGATTCTGATGAATCAAGAAAGTAAGTTAGATTAAGATAAATTCATCATTATATATTGAAAAATCATATAGGATTAGGATACATGAAAACCAAAATATTATTAATTCTGTTATTAACTTTTATCGTATCTTTCATAAATTGCGGATTGTTCTCTAAAAGCATATCAACGAGAGAAGACCTTTTAAACATTTATATTATGTCCCATCATATTGCTGATGAAAAGGCTATGTATGACATATATAAGGAATATGGATTATCCAATAAAGAAACATGGTTTGATTACAGGGATAAATTAGCCGAAATTGCAAAGGATAACAAAGAGTTTACTGATTTCAAGAAGGAAGCTATAGATAGATACATAGAACAAAGAGGAAAGGATTATCAGATTAAATATTACCGTTCTAACAATTTAACACAAAATTTCAGACCGACATCAAGGTCAAAAGATATTACTGAAGATGAGATGAAACAAGAAGATAAAGCATATAGAGCTTTCCTGAAATTGGATTCAACTTCTCAAAGAGCTAACCTCTTTCAACTTGAGTTCTACGAAAAGGGAGTCTTAACAACCAGGTTTTATTATAACGGGCATATGTCCAATAGCCTTATCAAGAAAGAAGTATACGACAAAGACGGGAATATAACCGATACTCAATACTATACCGATTAAGAGTAAACTCTATTCCCCTACTATCCCCGCTTCTATCATAACCTGAGTAAACCTGAATGCTCGGTCTACATTAATCATATGTGGTTCTATTCCTATCTCTGCTATATATTCATCTATAGCTTTGATTCTATCATCAGGGCTGGGATGGTTTGAACCGTATATCGAATCTTCCTCATCATAAGGTAGTTTTGTGATAATCGATTTTAAAGCATTTACACTATAACCCGCTACATGCAGTGTCATCACAGCACCTTTATCTGCTTCATACTCCGTATCCCTTTCATAGCCGTTATCCAATACATCAGCTATATCCGAAGCCATATCGCCCATAACATCAACCATAGCGTTGATGATGTTAGGGTCTATGCTGGTGGTCTCTTCTGCTCCTTTAGCAAGATAGAACTTAGCAATGGCAATAAGTGCTCTTTTCTTGGTGTCCTTGTTTACTGCATCCATTGGATGGTCTTTTACGATATGTTCTATCTCATGTGCAAAGACAGCGGCAAGTTCATCTTCGTTGTTACACATCCTTAACATCCCTGTGCTTATGAGTATCATTCCGCCTGGTGTAGCGTAGGCATTGGGATTTTCATCTTCGAAAGCGACGAATCTATAGCCATTGTAGGTAGTAGACATTTTGGAAGCTAGTGCCACAGTGCTTCCTACCTGGTTTAGGTATTCGGTAAGGTTATAATCCTCTAAGATTTCGTATTTGCTGAATACATATGCGGAGGTAGCTCTTCCTACATAGTATCTATCTTTGGATGTAAAGTCATTCCTCATAGCTGCCTTAACATCGGCTGATATATTCACAGTGTCGATAACATCTTCGGTAACATCCCAAACTGTAACATCATCACCTCTTAATAATGCTCCGATTGTATTACAACTGGATATAGATAGACTAAACAGAGATAGAATGATCAAGATTATAATCAAAAAAAGTTTATCTTTCATATTCCTGTTGTCCTTTTATAAAGATTTGTAAATGCAGGAAGGCAATTAACCTTCCTGCATTGTTATATAAAGTTCTAATATGTGTTTCCCAGCAAGCCAGCCTGGGTCATATTATCGATAAACCTTTGTGTTCTCTCATCTAATATAGGATGAGGAGTTATTCCCAATTCATCGATTTTCTTATTTATCGCATCTATCCTTTGTTGCGGAGTAGGGTGAATTGACCCGTAGTTAGAGTCACTTTCATCATGCGGGAGTTTAGCTATTACATCAGTAAGAGCATTCACATTGTACCCTGCTCTATGAAGGGTCATTATAGCACCATCATCCGCCTCGAACTCGGTTTGTTTCTCATAGCCATTATCTAATGCATCAACTACATCACCTAATACATTACCGAAACTATCTACCATACCTTCGAAGAACTCGGCTGGGATATCGGTTGTTTCTTCTAATGCCTTAGCAGCGTAGTATTTAGCTATATTAGATAGAGCGGTCTTTTTAGTCTCTTTGCTTACTGCTTCGATGGGGTGGTCTTTCACTACATGTTCTACCTCGTGTGCACAAACGGCAGCGAGTTCGTCTTCATTATCTAATAACATAAGCATACCTGTGCTAATCAGTATCATCCCTCCTGGAGTTCCGTATGCGTTTGGGGCATCGTCCTCGAATACGGCGAATCTGTATCCTTTGTATGTGGTTGATTTGTTGGAAGCCAGTGCTGTGGTTTGTCCCACCTTATTTATATAAGATGTTAGAACCATATCTTCTACTAAATCATAATTACTGAAGACGAATGCGGAAGTTGATCTTCCAATATAATACTTTTCTGAGTCTTTAAAATCATCTCTGAGTAATGCTTTGTATTCTTTCTGGAATTTTGCTCCCTCTTCGATATCTCCTTTGACATCATCTAAATCCACATCTTCCCCTCTGAACCATGCTCCGATGGTATTACATCCGTATAATAGGAATGATGTAATAAGTAAGATTGATATAATAATCATTAAATTTAAAAATTTATATTTCTTCATAAATTATCATCTCCTTTAAAAAATTCTAAATAAGTTTAAAATCCAGTTTCTATTATAATTTTGATTAATCCTGGAATTCACCAAGATCGCCTTCTTCTCTAAAATCTTTGAAATCTTCTTCTGGATTTTTTACATAATCATCAGTCATAGCTTCTGCTGTGTCAACAGCGTCATAGTCATATTCTGTTTCTTCTTTATAATCATCTTCTATCTCTTTACTGAAGCCTCTAGCTCCGGCGGTTGAACTTTCACCGGAAGCCAGGTCTTCGCTGGTATCTGTTCCTACATCTTCCGAGGAGACGACAGATTCTTGAATATATCCTTCAAACTCATCTTCATCTAATGTAACCACATAAAGCCATGTTTCCAATTCTTCCAGAACCTGGACTTTATCATATAGTTCTAATGTAGCTAATGTAGCAGAGAAATTCCTTGGCTCTTCTTTTAATGATGCTTGCTCTACTGATATTTCTCGAACATCATCTGCTGTAGTGTTAGTTCGATTAAAAACAAAGAATAATCCTACTAACAATACAATAGATAAAACAATAATAATTATTTTCTTCATAAATCTTCACCTCACTGTATTAATTGTTTTACTATTTATCGGTTTAATCTAAAAACTTAGTCAAAATAGTATAACACCAATGTATAGAATAAATATACTCTATATGAATAAAAAATTCAATCTTTTTAACCTAACTTTGGATTAAGTATATAAACAAGTTGTTTCCCTGAAAAATTCATCTTGTTGATTAGATAGGCATATACAAGGTTTTATGTTTACATATTAATATTTTATTACGCTCTTTAGTTAAATGTTGTGGAATTTCTAAACCCGACCCCCTAAATCCCCCTCATAGGGGGACTTTGAATGTAAGAACGGAAAAACCCGAGTTTTTACTTATCCTCTCCCCTATGAGGAGAGAGATAGAGAGAGGTCTTGTTTTATTTCAACAACATTTCTACTAACAGCGTTTTATTATATTTAATGTAGCCTTTTTATTTATGGATAACAGTTTTATGAGTAAGAAAAAAGATGAGTACTTCATTCGTAATTTTATCGATTCACTTATTAATAAGAAACACAAACCACGCAAAATCCAAACCAATAAGACTGAACTATTCGAGCAATATGTCTATGAAGAACCAGACCTCCCTGATAAAGTGTCACGGGAGATAAAACACCTCGAAGAAATAAGCCTAACCATAGAGAATAAAGCTGTATCAGCAAGTAATGTCCGCATCCCTAATAATCTGAAGATTGACTATAAAACCGAATTGAACCCTATGCAGCTACTTGCAGTAAGCATTATCGATAAACCATTGCTGGTCATCGCTGGAGCAGGGAGTGGAAAGACCAGGACCATCACCTATCGGGTAAGTTACCTTATAGAGAGAGGTGTACCACCCGAGCAGATACTACTATTGACATTCACTCGCAAAGCTTCCCAACAGATGATTAATCGAACCATATCGCTTTTAGATAATAACAAAGCACAAAATATCATGGGAGGGACATTCCATTCCTTCGCCAATCATATACTCAGGAAGTATTCCCGTATAACCGGGATGAACCCTAACTTCACTATAATCGATACCGTAGACGCCCAGGATACCATCGACCTAATCAAGAAAGAGATGAAGTTAAGCAAGAAAGATAAAGCCTTTCCTAAAAAAGAAACTGTATATAAAGTCATCTCCGCTTCTCGAAATGCTAATGTGTCTATAGAAGACTTGGTTGTCAATAATGATATCTATGAATACCTTCTAGACTTTATAGAGGAGATAGAACTAATCAAGAAAGGTTATACCGCATACAAAAAAGCAACCAACACATTAGACTATGATGACCTATTAGAACAGTTAAAGGACTTGATGAAGGCTAACGAAGTATTCCGGAATAAAGTTCAAGATAAGTTCTCCTATATAATGGTGGATGAGTTCCAGGATACGAATATTGTTCAGAAGGAAATAGTAGAAATAATAGCCGAGAAGCACCATCGGGTTATGGTTGTGGGTGATGACTCGCAAAGTATATACTCATTCAGAGGAGCTAACTTCGAGAACATACTCCTATTCCCGGAGATATACCCGGAATGTGCAGTGGTGAAGCTTGAACAGAACTATCGCAGTCAACAGGCTATACTATCATTCACCAATTCAATTATAGACCATGCCAGAATAGGTTATAAGAAAAGACTTTATTCAAAGATACCTGAAGTCAATCGACCTATAGTGAAAAGGTTATATTCACAGGAAGATGAAGCATCATACATCGCTGATAACATACTGGAGATAAGAGAAAAGGATATATCCTTAAGTGAGATAGCCATTCTATACAGAGCAACCTATCACAATAACTTTATCGAGATGGAATTGATTAAACGGAACATACCTTATATAATATATGGTGGAATCAAGTTCATAGAAAGGAAACACATAAAGGACATCATCGCTTATCTAAGGATTGTGTTTAATCCTTACGATTCAGTAGCATGGCATCGTATACTTAAGCTGATTTCAGGTATAGGAGATGTATCTGTTAGGAAGATATTAAGTAAAATAGATCCTGAGAAAGGAATTAACTTTGATGACTTCAAAAGGAATAAGTACTATAATGAACTGAAGAGATTGGAAGACACCTTAAACAGTTTGATGAATGATAATTTGACCATCGTTGAGAAGCTTAAAATGTTGAAGAAGTATTACTATCCGATATTGAGAAGCGCTATGGATGATTATAAGATAAGGATAAAAGATGTGGATGTGTTGATAGCTCTTGCTGGTAACTACAAAGACCTAGAGAAATATCTGACAGACTTAGCCCTGGAACCTCCCTCTAACAAGTTTATGAATGGAACAAATCCGGTGATTAGTGATATAGATGAGAAGCCTTTGGTCTTATCTACGATTCATTCAGCTAAAGGTCTTGAGTGGAACACTGTATTTATCGTCCATCTGCTGGAAGGTCTTTTCCCATCGGCAAGGAGTATATATAATATAAAACAACTGGAAGAGGAACGTCGCCTATTCTATGTTGCTTGTACTAGAGCGAAGGAGCGTCTCTATCTCACTATGCCTTCTTATGTATCCATTTATAGTGCTTTTTTCACCAAACCTTCAAGGTTTATAGCCGAGATAGAGAAATGTAGGTATGATTTATTAGATGTGTCCACCGGTCAATCTAACTTTGAATAATAGTCTGATTCTTCTACAGGGTTACCGTCTACAAAGTAAATTCCGTCACCCATAATCATAAAGTACAATTCAAAGATATCCCCCTCATCATCTGTGATTATAATCTTATCCTCGGTATCAGATAGTTCCCAGGTAGTACCTCTATTCCCCCCTTTCATCTCTCCTAAATCGCCATTATAGTTTATTGTCACCTTTAAACCGCTTGTACCATCTTTGTTTAATTCTATTACATAGACCATCTCTTCGTAACTGGTGTCAGTTTCTTGTTTTGTATAAGATTCCCATGTTCCAACTAATGTTTCTTTATTACCGCCATAGAACACCATATCCATAACCAATTTAGAATCAGTCACTCCTATAGTCATGTATTTTACCAAACCGTCTTCTTCATCAATTAATTGGCTATTATCATTATCCCAATCTTGTTCTACATCCAATATTAACATAGTCCCTTCTATGGTATAAGTACCGTTTTCTTTTTCTACATAGGGGTCAATTTCTAATTCTTTATGTTCGTATGTATAGGTGCCATCTTCATTAAAAGTATATTTTCGGAAACTCCATGAGTTCTCTTTTTCCCATGAGCCTATAATCATTGAGGTATCTAGTTGTATAGATGGTTGACAGGAACAAATCCCCATTATCATAAGGGAGATAATTAAAACTAAATTTGCTTTTTTCATACAAGCCTCCTTGTTTAAAATATATATATAGATTTACATACTTAATAGACAAAAGAGGAAATTTGAGTCATAAATTTATTATTTTGAGAATTCTTAATATAAAACCAATATCCAAATCTAAAATACATGTGCAATAGAAAAACACCATGCTTATATGGTAATAATGCAGTTAAGTGGTTCAATATGATGTTTTTAAAATATTTAATTCTTTTAGTGAAATGTTGTGTAAAATAAATGAAAACTCTTTCAGATATGCCTTTTGATCTCTTCTCGATTGAACATTGAGCAGTATTCGATAGGAACATAGGTAAATGTCATTACAAAATCGAGTAATGACTATCTAGTAGAACAATATAAGATTTTAACCACAATTCACTAAACAGCGTTTAGATTTTTAGCGATTTCTAATGCTTTTTCTTCTTTACATTTCATTACATATATAAAGTTATCATATCCTCTTTGTAAAATGGTCTCTGTTTTATAGTTTTTCTATCTCTTCTTTAGATAAACCTGTTACTTCACTGATAATATCAATATCTGTTCCTTTCTCTTTCATCTTTTCTATATTTTATCTCATATCTCTTTTCTAAAGTCATCAAGACCTCTTTTAACTCACTATTTTCTACTGTTTCGATTAGCTCAGTTATGTTCTCGGGTTTTATTTCTTCAGACTTATCAATATAGCTTATCATATCATTTAGAAAAGTCTTTAAATCATTTGTAAGGATTTTATCTACAAGATATTCCGATAACATAACTAAAACATCTCGAAGAGCAGTCAGTAAGTTTTTATGTATATTTTTCATTAACTCTACAGCAATCATATATTATATATTGCCAAGAAGTTTATCATCTTTTACCATCAGCAAAAAGACCCCCTTTTTATCCAATATGGTTTCCAAAACCCATATAACAATCTTAGAACAGATTTAAAATATTAAACCCTATTTAAGACAAGAATAGTTATTATAAATGGCGTGATTCCGAAAAAACCTTGGAATAAGGTCAAATAATCAATATATTCTCATAAAATGATACACCTTTTGTAAATTTTTATCAATGATGGTCATCGATTAAATCAAACCGGAAATGTTTATTGAGCTAAATTAGATTGAAAGGCGGATACCATGAGTAACAAACCTAATAAAAACCTAAAACTACTATATGTAGAAGATGATGATGAACAAAGACAATTGCTTTCTAATATGCTTACCAAAAGAGGATATGAGGTTATACAATCATCCAATCCAAAGGAAGCATTGTCCAGATTAGACTCTGTGTATGTTGATGTAGTGATTTCCGACTACAGGATGCCGGAAATGAACGGTTTGGAGTTCCTTCAAGAGTTTAGAAAGATAAATCCGGTCCTTCCATTCATTATAATAACAGCATATGGAGATATTGATATAGCAGTGAAAATGATGAAAATCGGTGCTACTGACTTTGTTTCTAAACCTGTTCACATAAACGAATTAAACGATAAATTAATCAAAATTAAAGATGAGTTAATTCTTCAGAACGACATTAAAGAAATAGATGATGATAATCCTGATATTAGCTTAAAAGGTATAATATACAATTCTGAAAGGATACGATTGATTATTGCTAAAATTCCAAGAATAGCAAAATTCAATTTTCCTGTGCTGATATCCGGTGAAAGCGGAACAGGAAAGGAAATTATTGCTAACCTAATTCAATCTCAGAGTGATAGAAGTGATCATCCATTCATTAAGGTAAATTCTGCTGCTATACCGGAAAATCTTATGGAGAGCGAATTCTTTGGGTATGAAAAAGGTGCTTTCACAGGAGCGGACAAAAAAACCGTCGGGAAGATTGAATCAGCCAACGGAGGGACAATATTTTTGGATGAAATAGGTGAACTACCTTACCAATTACAGGGTAAGCTCCTTCGCTTCCTTCAGAACAATGAAATTCAACGAGTTGGCAGTAGCAGGACGATAAATGTTGATGTCCGTGTTATATCCGCTACTAACAAGGATTTAAAGGACATGGTTACTGATGGCAATTTCAGAGAAGACCTTTATTTCAGGTTAAATGTTGTTAACCTTCATCTACCACCTCTCAGAGAAAGGAAAGAGGACATTATTCCGCTTGCTGAACACTTTATCAAGAAACACTCCAAAATAAATGGCATTCCACCGAAGAAACTATCATCTATGGCTACTGATAAGCTATTACGATATCATTTCCCCGGAAACATTCGTGAGCTTGAGAACCTTATACAAAATACTCTCGTATTCAGTCGTGGTGAGGTGATACAGCAAGAAGACATACCGATTATGTCCGGTATGGATGCCGGTAAATCCGGACTTACACTGCCTGATGGGGCGGTTTCAATGAAGGAATACCTCGAAAAGATTGAAAAAGAACTAATCATTAACTCTCTGAAAAGGAATGACATGGTTCGAGCAAAAGCGGCAAAAGATTTAGACATTAGCGAAAGCCTTTTACGATACAAAATAAAAAAGTATGGTATAGAAAATGCATGAGAATTACAAAAACAATTAAAATAAGGTATATTATTTATGAAAGAAATATTGAAACAACGAAAAGTTATAATAGTAGTAATATTCATCGTGTTACTTTCTTTCTCGTCTATTATCTACAGCTACTTTACAATTCAACGATTCTCATTAACCATAACAAATTCATCAGTCAGATTTATAGGAAATAATTTGTTTGAGCTGTGGAAATACTATCAGGAACTTTATGAAAAGGATACGAACAATAAAAACAGTTTCTTTGAAACCCTAAAACCTATAAAGTATGTCTACATACAGAAAGATGATGGCAGCATTAACTATATCTATATCAGACAGGGTTTTCATGAGCTTCTATCAACTCGTAATGTGATAAGAGAAAAGCAAGAAAATTCGTTTCGAGTTGTGGAGGTTGGCTTTAAGGAATATATAGAGATAGACATTCCTTTTGAGATCGAGACAGGAGCTGAGCATCATTTCACTATTGGTTTCCATAGGATAATACAGTCTATGGATGAGTACTCCACCATTATTTCCGATACAAGTGTTTTCAATGATATTCGAATCAATATTTTGTTGATCCCCATAATACTTACCCTACTCTCTATCTTCCTCATCTTCCTTGCTATTAAGTTAGAGAGGTCGTATATAAGTGTGAATATGAGTAAAGATCGCTATGAGTCACTTATACTGATGGCAAGGCAAGTCGCACATGAAATTAGAAACCCGCTTAATTCTATGTTTCTTACCATTCAGTCTATGGAAGATGATCATGAGAATCAACAGGTTGATAAGCACTATCTGAAAATGCTTTCCGATAAAGTTGAAACAATAGACAAGGTAGTAAAAGATTTCAGCTCGCTTAACAAGCAAATCATCCCACAGAAAGAGCAAGTTTTGATAAAACCATATCTGAAAAAGATAACCGACAGTTTCGCAAAACTTTACCCTAATGTGATAATCCGTAGTAACATTGACGATATAACATATCAGCTGGATAGAGACCGTATGGAACAGGTTATACATAATATCCTACTGAACGCTGTACAGTCAATGGTTGACGAAACAGGAATCATCACTATAAATGCTACATTAAATAGGAAAAAACAAGTTGAAATTACCATAACGGATACAGGGCAGGGGATCGAACCAATCTATCTCGAGAAAATTCGCGATCCATTTTTCACCACAAAGGAAACCGGAAGCGGAATGGGTCTTGCCGTTGTGGAAAACATCATCAAATCACATGAGGGAAAACTCGATATAAGAAGCACAGCGGGTGAAGGCACAACCGTTTCAATCACCTTGTGATAAACCAAACCATACAACACCCGCAAAATTTTTCCCCCTCATCCGCAACTTTTTACTATACCGATTGAATTTTGTAAATACTTCATCATAGGGAAACACACAGCCTTAGAAGAGAAAACCTGCTTTAGTTATCGGTAAATAACCTATTTAGTATGATTTGTTTACTACAAACAGATATACGACTTGGCATCATAATTGCATAAACTATATACAATAAATCAATAATGTTGGAAACACTTATTAAGAAAGTTTTATGGAGGAATAGAAAATGAAAAGCCTTATTTGTAGAAATGTTAAGAAGGATTACTATCTTGGAGAAGTTGTGGTTCAAGGATTGAAAGGTGTAAGTCTTGAAGTTGACAGAGGAGAATTTGTATGTATCGCCGGTCCATCAGGTAGTGGAAAGACAACGATGCTTAACCTCATCGGATGTGTCGATACACCAACTTCCGGTATCGTTGAAGTAGCCGGACAAACAACGAATAACCTTAATGAAAATCAGCTTACAGAAATTCGACTCCACAAGATTGGTTTCATATTTCAAACTTTTAACTTGATAAAAGTTCTAAACGTTTACGAAAATGTCGAATTTCCTTTGCTCCTCATCAAAAATCTGTCCAAAAAGGAAAGAGACGAACGCATTAAATACTTCCTCGATGAGGTAGGATTATACGACAGAATGAACCATAAACCAAACGAACTTTCCGGCGGACAAAGACAAAGAGTAGCCATCGCAAGAGCATTGGTAACAAAGCCGGAAATCATATTGGCAGACGAACCGACAGCAAACCTTGACTCAAAAACAGGTGAGAACATCTTAAACTTAATGCAGAAAATCAATCAAGTAGATAAAACCACATTCATCTTTTCCACACACGATTACGAGATTATGAGAATTGCTTCTAAGGTTGTGAGACTGAAAGACGGGTTAATCGTAAATATCGAGACATCAAATGAAACATCTAATAAGATAATCGAGAAGGAGGTTTACTAATGAGCTTATTCAAGACTGCGTTTAAGTCAATCATTAACCACAAGCAAAAAACCAAGCTTCTTGTAATCATATTGTCTCTCGGTTCTTTTCTTACGATGATGGGTCTGACAACGGTTTACACGATAACAGAAAATCTCAGACGGAGCATCACCGAATCAGTTTCCGGTGATGTGGTTGTCTACTCTTCTCAAGAGGATTCGCAGATAAATCTCATCAACCCTATAATAAACATCAAGGCAATGGGTGAGTTTGAGCCTGTTATGGAAGTGATTGACAATAATGAACATGTCGAAGAGTTTACCCCGCAGATAAAAACGGTTGGATTAGTCTACAACGAAGACGAAGACGATTACAACATACCTATCAATATTGCTGGTGTCAATATTGATAACTATTTCGACATATTCAAAAAGAATCATATCACTAAAGGATCTATGATACCTGAAGGAGAAGCCGGAATTATCCTCAATGACAGTTATAGAAACCTAATGAAAGAAATATCAGGTAAAGAATTCTATGTAGGTGATAAAATTAAGATTGTATCATTCAGAAACACCGGTTCACAGAAGATTATCGAGGTAGAGATTTTCGGCATTATGGAAAGCGATAATCCCGGTTTCCTTTCTACGATTAATCTAATGGATTTCGAGACGATTCAGAAGATGGTAGGATATGACGCAGCAAGTCAAGTTCTAACGGTAGAACAAATGGAAGTGCTGGAAAGGAACAAGCAATATATGGAAGATTCAACGGAAGAAGACTTGTTCGCTGATTTCGGCTTTGATGAGATGGATGAAACAACTTTCGATGAAACCGAAACTCAACCGGAAGTAAATGATACACAAATCCAGCCACAGGTAGAAGGAACAGGCGAAACTGACGTATTCATCTTGAGAGTAACAAACCCTAATAAAATAGAACAAGTCGTAGACCAACTGAACAGGACTTTCGAGGAGAAAGGGATAGAGGCAAAAGCTATAACCTACATAGAGTCAAGCGGAAACATCGGAGGTTTCATATCGCTTATTGAAATAGTTGTAACGGCAATTATCTTTATCATACAGATAATATCAATTGTTATAATCACCAACTCCGTGTTGATGGGCGTTATAGAAAGAACAAACGAAATCGGGACTATGAGAGCGATAGGAGCAAAAAAGAATTACATCTTCGGTCTTATACTGGCGGAAAGCTTCTTCATATCAGTTGTGTCAGCCGTTATAGGAATAATCTTAGCTATGATACCGCTTGGATTGCTAAGCATATTCGGGCTTAAGGCATCAAATCCTGTTATGGCACTGATGTTTGGTGGAGAGTGGCTGTATCCGATGATTACACCATTTAACATAGGATTGACATTCGTATTAGTTATATTCGTTACATTTGTCGCAAATCTTTATCCATTGAGCATAGCGACGAAAGTATCCCCGATAAGAGCAATGACACAGGTATAAAGGAGGTATCATAATGGGTAAATATTTAAAAATAGCTTTTAGAAACGTAATAATGAATAAGAGACGCTCGTTGTTCATTGGAATAGCGATTATGATAGGAACAATGATTATGCTACTTACGGCATCGATGTCCAACGGGCTTCGTGATAACATGATGGATAATTCCCTGGCGTTCTTCACCGGTCATGTAAACATATATGGTTATGAAAACATCAGAGGTAAGCAACTGGAGACTTTCTCGGAATTCGATGAGCCAAACCGAATCATATTGGAAGAAATCGAAGGAGCTGAGGCTGTTTACAGAATAAGCTCTCGTGGTAAGATGTTCAATCCGGCTAAGGAAGTCGCTTCACAAAGTGTTCAACTTATCGGGATTGATATTGATAACGAAGAACGCTTCAGAGAAAGCATCATTGTAAATGAAGGTGATATTGACAGCATTCAGCAACTGGGTTATGCTATCATCGATGTAAGTATTGCCGAAAAGTTCCGACTTAATCTTGGAGACAATTTCTCATACGAGGCTTTGGTTAATTCTGATGAGTATGGAATGGTTAAAAATACAAGAGACTTTACAGTCGGTGCGATTACACAGATTCCTTCCATGGGAATGAATAAGCCGGTCTTTGTGAGTATTGAAAGTGCAAAAAACTTCTACATGAATGATCAATTGGAAGCCAGTCAGATATTAATATACCTCGATAATGAGCATAATTCTACAAATATAGCCAAAAAAATAGAGACTTCATTAACCAACGCAGGATATGAGATAATCTCAGATGATGAGTCTTTATTGGAAAGAGCAGAGGAAGGAACATCCAATGATGAATTAGAAGAAGATGAAGACGAGAACAGTGAATCTTCACAAAGTAGCAAAATGATAAAAATGCTTAGAAAAAGATTCGGTATGTTCAATGAAAAGGAAGACGGCTTTGAAATGAACATTACAACATGGCAGGAAGAAATTTCCTTTATGGAAGACATGATATTTACAATTGATGTTATATCCATGTTCCTGAATGTTATTCTGATGACAATCATTCTGGTAGGGATAACCAACACACTTTTCATGTCTATACGGGAAAGAACTTATGAAATCGGAACTATCCGTGCCATCGGTATGAAGCGAAACTCAGTCCTTGTAATGTTCATGCTGGAAGGACTCATACTTGGCTTAGTCGGAACAATAGCGGGAATTATTGTCGGGGGATCGATTTCGCTTATCTTCTCGACTGTGGGCATCTATATCGGTCCAAGTCCGTTGTCGGTGTTCCTTATCAACAACACATTGTATTTCAAGATAGGATTAGAATTAATATTAACTGTAACCCTTGCTGTGGTAGCTGTTTCTATTGTTGCGTCATTGTATCCGTCATACAATGCGACGAAGTTGAAACCGATTACAGCAATGCATAGAGATTAACGGTAACTTATATAAAAACAAAAACCTTTATGGAGGCAATAAAATGAAAAAAACAAATATGATAATAATTTCAATAATAGCGATAATGATAATTAGTAGCGGAATAGGTGCTTATCTATTCTCGCAGGATGCTCCTATTGATGCACAGGAAGTGGTCATTAAGATTGATGAGATGCTCAGTTTCGAGGGGGATTTCTCGGCTAAGGTCAACCTTGTTCAGAAGAAGCCTGACGAAAAAGACTCCGTTAAGACATCGAAAGTATATAGAAATGACGAAGAGGAGAAATTCCTTATGATCTTCACCAGTCCCGTAGCTGATGCCGGAAACGGTTATCTATTTATCGATGATAACCTCTGGTTCTATGACTCGGAGTCCCGTGAGTTCATTCGTAAAACAATGTCTGAAAGTATAGGCGGAACAGATACAAAGTCGAGAGACCTTGAAGGAAGCGACTTAGCAGAGACATATGACTTTGAATATATCGGTGAAGACACTATCAGTAGAATGGAATGCTATGTCCTTTATGGAAAAGCGAAGGTTGCCGATGTAGCTTATCCTAAAACAAAGCTGTGGATAAGGAAAGACAATCATCTCCCGATAAAGCGGGAGGAGTATTCCGTTTCTGATACACTTTCACAAACTATTTACTTCCTCAATTACATCAAAGTAAAAAACGACAACGGGAAAATAAACTATTTGGCTAATAAAGTCTTAGTAAGAGATAACCTTGAAAAGGGAAAACAAACACTGGTCGAGTTTACCGACATGTCATTTAGCGATTTGCCGGATAACATTTTTACTAAAGCTTACCTGGAAAATCAGAGTAACTAATTGTATAATGAATGAGGGAGGTCGATTATCTCACTTCCCTTATTCATAAAAAAAGCACTGTAATCAATTTAGGAGGATTTACAAATGGCTAAAAGAAAACCGGTCATATTGATTTTAGGACTGATTTGCACATTAATCGTTACCGCAACATATATAGTTTGTCAGAACAGTTCAGCAAACTATCAACAAAATAACAACGCATCAAATCTACAAGACGACACAGATGAGGACATTATACTCGGTAAGTGGCTTTTCACAGGGAAGAAAGGCGATGCTGTAGTTGAACTGGAAAAATGTGGGGATAACCTCAACGAGTATTGCGGAACAATCATTGAGGTAACGGTTTACGATGAATACAAAGATGATCCGGTGGTTGTGGAAAATCAGGAGAAACTCATCGGTTACACTTTCTGTAAAGGCTTCGAGTTCAGGCGATTCAATGGGAAAGAATACCAATATCACAATGGCATTCTTTACGCTTTGAGAACAGGAAAGGCAGAATCAGGGATTGAGATGAAATACAATCTTGATAAACCGAACGAGCTGTCAATGGGCAAACTTTTCTTCTGGAAAACATTATCAAAGGTGGAAGACTAAGCTAATCAACAATTTAACATCATTTATTTAAACGGAGGTAGTGTTTAATACTACTTCCCAAAACAAGATTCGGAGGATTTATATGAATAGAAAAACCAAATTTTACTTTATCCTACTGCTAACATTATGCTTCATCTTTCTTAGCAGTGTGATATTTGCTCAGGACAATGATAATGATGATAACAACTCAAACAATGACTTTGATGAGGATGACCT
>CAYUUC010000048.1:0-1774 GCA_964447635.1 uncultured Spirochaetia bacterium | reverse complement strand
ACAATGACTTTGATGAGGATGACCTTTTCGGTGGCAATGATGACGATAACATGATTGAAGAAATCGACACTAACGATTATCAGGAAGACATTACACAACAGGAGGAAAATGACGATTTCACCATAGATATAAGAGGGATGTTCTATACCGGTGCTGAGTCACATATCGGAAGACCACTCGAGGATGAAGAAGCATTCGAGCGTTCCTCATTTATGATACCGGCAGGATTCTATATCTATCTTGACTTTCAGCTTGATATGCTGTCAATACAAACGGAATTCAACTTTGACTACAACCCGGAGTATTATGACCCGCTTATCGATGCTTGGAATCCATCGTTCTACTCTTTCGGGATGAACGGTATTTTAAACGCCCGATTGTCCAATCTTCGTGGCTACTTTGAGTATGAGTTTGAACACATCCCCGAATACTACAACAAATACACCGATGAGACGATTCTAACTTCCACAAGTTTATTGATAGATGAGTTGTTCCTTGACATTAACGCTGGCTACAAAGCATTCTTCAGAATAGGAAAGCAGAGCGTAAAATGGGGAGCAGGTTATCGATGGAGTCCATCTGATACAGTGAATAGTGAGAAGATAGACCCGCTTGACCCTGAAGATGATGACAGAACCGGACTAAACGGTTTCAAAATGACTGTTCCATTCTACGGTTTCAGCTTCATCAGTTTTGTGAAAACCGATTCACTTGAAGGACTGCTCTATCCTGCGATTAACCTCAGGCTGGAATATGCTTACGAATTCTTCGAGGTAGGCATCACTGCTTATTACGAAAGAGACAAACGTTCCGTCTTTGCGTTCGATGGCACGATGGGACAAGAGTTTGCCGGATTTGTATGGGACTTCTGGACAGACATGTCATTCTCTATGGGTTCAAACAGGCTTTTCATCGGTTATGATGAAAATGCTTTATTACCAATGGACAAATACTACACCTATAATGCGGATAATGAAACACTGTTCTACAAGGCTGTTGGTGGCATGTCGACTACAAAATCCAATGTTTCCGGATTTCTCAGCAATCTGTTCAGCTCAGCCACAGTGTCATTGGAGTACTATTATAACGGTGAAGGATACGAGGATGCGGACTTGATACCATATATGATTATGATACAGGCAAATCAGGGAGTAAAGGTGTTCGAGCCTTTCGAGACAGGTGTTCACTATCTTGGAGGATCAGCAATACTTAAAGACCTGTTCAAGATTGATGATTTGAGTTTCACTATCATACATATCCACAATCTGACTGACTTTTCATCTGTTAACACCTTTTCATTAGCTTATACAGGAGTTGATGATTTGAATGTAGAGATAATGCTCAACTACTACAGAGGAGATGAAGGTACTGAGTTCTACTTCCTATCCTATGCTACAACAACAACATTTCTACAAAATTTAGCCTTCAATCTGGACCCGTTCACCGGGGAGATAACCGGTTATGATGGCGTTATCAGTGAGATGTTCACATTAACAATCGATGTTGAGATAAGCTTCTAGGAATTGCTTGATTATTTAGGACAAAAACAGGAGATCAATATTGAATAGTATTATGACACCAACTTCCAAGTCTTTATGAAGTTATAAAGACAAATACTTGATATAATAAATATAAAAATTACCGATAATATATTAATAAATTGAAATAATATAAAATGTTTATTTCTTTGTATAAATTATAATAGGTATATTAAGGTGGTAAATAATGATTAGAAAAAAGAATAAGCTTATAGTAGAAACCGATATACATAAGA